>MHBL01000055.1:0-2349 GCA_001803235.1 Lentisphaerae bacterium RIFOXYA12_64_32 | reverse complement strand
CCCCCCGGCGTGGGGACACGCCGGGGGTACTCGCTGCACGCGACGGTCACGAATCTTGAAACAGCCCTGCGGACACGTCGGCGGATCAGTCCCAGGCCAGTTGCGCGAGACTCACGCCGCGGTGCGCCGTGACGGCGCCCAGGGAGCAAACCCCCGAATGGCGCGTTATCTTCTACTGCGGCTTTCGTGGTTTCCGCAGCCGACATGAGTCGCATGTTTTGTGGAATAAGGGATAGCGAAACAGATCGTGGGTGTCGCAATCGTCGTCGCCATCGTTCATCGATCCGGCACCCGCCAGGTTGCAGGTCATCGAGAGACGATGGCGACGACGATTGCGAGTAGCGATTGAGGCAAGGAGTCTGCCATGATTCAGATGATCGACGTTCCCGTGGCCATGCGCGACGGGGTTCACCTGTCCACGGACATTCGCTATCCCGATGCGGGTGGACCGTTCCCCGTACTGCTCATCCGAACGCCTTACGGCAACTCCGGATTCGGTGAGCCGGAGGCTTCCTACCTGCGCGACGGCTGGGCGGTCGCGAAACAGGACTGCCGCGGCCGGTTCGATTCCGAAGGCCGCTTCACACCGCTGCTCGAAGCCCCGGACGGGTATGACACGATCGCGTGGCTCACCGCGCAGCCGTGGTGCAACGGCCGTGTCGGCATGACCGGCGGTTCCTACAACGGCCTGACGCAGTTCACGGCGGCCTGGATGCAGCCGCCCGGCTTGTGTGCCATTACGCCGAGCGTCATGGGACACGACCTGTTCAAGGACCTGGTTTACTACAACGGCGTCTTCAACCTGTCGCTGGCCATCGGCTGGGGCACAGGTGTGGCCGGCCGCACTGGCCAGGGCAACGAGACCACGCGCTGGGAGAAGGTGCACCGCCACCTGCCTCTGATCACGATGGATGAGGCGGCAGGATACCATCTCGACTACTTCAAGGAATGGCTGTCGCACCCGGTCTACGACGCCGCGTGGGCGGCCGCCAGCGTGGAGCAGCACTTTGCAGGCATCGACGTACCCACCTTCCAGGTCGGCGGCTGGTATGACGTGTACTCGGACGGCGTGTTTCACAACTTCTGCGGCCTGCGGCAGCGCGGCGGCCCTCGGGCACGGGCGCAGCAGCGGATTCTGGTCGGGCCGTGGGCACACGGTTTGAACACGCGCACGACCGGCCAGATCGACTTCGGCGAATCGGCCGTGGTCGGCGATCTCGAAGCCATGAAGAGGGCCTGGCTGGACCACTGGGTCCGCAACCAGGAGAACGGCGCCGAGAACGCGCCGCCGGTCCGCATCTTCGTCATGGGCGAGAACGCCTGGCGCGATGAACACGAATGGCCCCTGGCGCGAACCCGCGCCACCGACATGTTCCTGTCCAGCGGCGGCGCGGCCAACAGCCTGTTCGGGAACGGCGCACTCGGCCTCACGCCGCAGCACGCTGCGGCTGAAGACCGGTACGTCTACGACCCTGAGAACCCCACACCCACACTCGGCGGCGCCGGGCTGGTGTGCCTGAACGGTCCAACCGACCACACGCCCATCGAACGCCGCGACGACGTGCTCGTCTACACCAGCGACGCCCTCGACCGGCCGCTGGAGGTGACCGGCTTCGTAAAGATGACCCTGTTCGCCACCTCTGATGCGATCGACACCGACTTCATCGCCCGGCTCTGCGACGTGTATCCGGACGGCAGGTCCATCATCCTGTGCGACGGGGTCATGCGGACCCGATTCCGCGACGGGCTCGACCAGGAGCGGATGATGGAGCCGGGCAAGGTGTACGAGTTCCGTATCGACATGTCGGTCACGTCCAACGTGTTCCTGCCCGGCCACCGGCTGCGGTTGGAGATCACCTCAAGCTGTTTCCCGCGTTTCAACCGGAACCTGAACACCGGCGAGCCGATCGCGACCGGCACGCGCCTGCAGGCCGCGCGGCAGACGGTCCACCACTCGCCGCGCTACCCGTCGCACCTCACACTGCCGGTGATCCCGCGCGGATGAGCCGGAAGAGCTGCGCGACGCGCGACGCCGACGTACTCGCGGGCTGCGATAGAGTGGCTGGAGCGGTCGCGGATCCTGAGCATGTCGAAGGGATCGCTCCGGCGGTTGCGGGACCGACGTGTCCCGGCGAAGTGGTTGCACGAAGCCGGAGCCGGTCCCGCCGCGTTGCCGGAACGCCCCGGACGGACAGTGAGGAACGTCCTCACATGATCGGACGCATCCGCCCGGTGGGCGTTGACGCATCGCTCGAAATTGTAATGCACGAGTCGCGGGCCGAACGACTGCGTACTGGCCCATGCGTGAGACCCCCGTGGCCTTGTGCCACGGGTGAATCGGGGTCGCCC
>MHBL01000054.1 GCA_001803235.1 Lentisphaerae bacterium RIFOXYA12_64_32 | reverse complement strand
GTGCGGCGAAGTAGCCAATGAACCCGTTCACCTGCCACACAAGGTGGCAGGGGTCTGTGCATCACCCTCAACTGACGCATCACTCGAAATTGCGGTTCCTCCGTTGCCTACGGTAAAGAGGGACGTATATTCTAAGATGGGCAGAGGAATCGCTGGGATTCCTGAATGCTATTACAAGCCTTGGCCAGCGAGCGAAGGCAAGGCGTATTTTTTGGGTTGACGACCGCTGACATCCCGGGTTCGGCAGGGAAACCCACCCGGGTGCTTTTTGAGCGTCATTAGTGCGTGTCCTTGACGGACGGTAGATACATGGACCCCGCAGACAAGAACAAGGAAAAGAGCGACAGCTCGATCCTCGTCGTCGACGACGACCCGAGCATTCGTGAACTGCTCCAGACGGTCCTGAAACGGTCCGGCTTCGGAGGACTTTCTCTGGTGTCTTCCGGCGCGGAGACGCTTCGATTCATGGGCATGGAGGTCGCCACGACGGAAGGCGAGCGGGCACCGATCACCGAGAAACCCGCCGTCGACCTGGTGCTGATGGATGTCATGCTCCCGGACCTCAGCGGGTTCGACGTCTGCGGCCGCATCAAGCGCCGGTTCGGCGCCCGCGTTGTTGTGATGCTCATGAGCGGCTACAGCATCGAGGAGACGCACGCCCGATACGTCCAGGCCGGCGCGGACGATTTCCTGCCCAAACCGTTCAACCTCAAGGAACTGATCGCCCGGGTGAAGTTGTCATTGCGCCGTAAACACGAGGCCGAGGAACTGGCGGAGCAGAAAACCGCGCGGCTGGCGCCCAATTTCCGCCTCCGCTCCGGGATGCTCGAGAACGGGGACGATATCAACGGATACGTCGTGCACGACGTCCTGAGCTGGGGTGGCGCCTCGGTTCTGTACAAGGTGACGCGCGATTCAGGCGCAACGTGGCAGGCGCTGAAGCTGTTGTCACGGCGTGCCGCCGAATTCGCAGATGTCGCCGAGCGGTTCGTGCGCGAGGTCGAGTTCCAGCGCAGCCTGGAGCACCCCAATATTGCCCGCGTGCTGGATGACGGCCGCTACTTCGACTGCCCCTACTACGTCATGGAACATATTGATGGGCAGAACCTCGAAGCCATGGTGCGGAAAGAAGCCAACCTGCCGTTCGCCCAGGTTATCGCCATGGCTGACGGGATCGCGAAAGCCCTGAAGTGCATTCACGACCGGGGTGTCCTGCACCGGGATGTCTCGCTGGGAAACATCCTTTGGGATGAGAAACAGGCCGTGGTCAAGTTGACCGATTTCGGCATCTCGATCAAGATGGGGCAGACACGGCTGACTCAGCACGGTTGCGCGGTGGGGACCCCGCTGTACATGGCCCCGGAGATGTTCGATGGCGAGCCGATCATCTGTCCCGCCACGGACATCTACTCGTACGGGGCCTGCGTCTACCACCTGATCGCCGGCCGGCCGCCGTTCGTGGCGGAAAACGCCATTGAGCTGGCGCGCCTGCACCTCAGCCAGACACCCCAGCCCATGCACACCTATCGCCCGACCGTGCCTCCGGAGTGGGACGACCTGATCGTCCGCCAATGCCTGGCCAAGGCCGCCGAGGACCGCCCGCAGACCATGGATGAGGTTCTGGCGAAACTTGAGACGCTCCGCAGCAAACCGTTCTGAACGAACGCACGGGCTTGCGTCGGTACGCCAACCGTGTCCTCACGGTGGCCGGTTCAAGATGAGATGCCTCGCGGACCTGCAGACGCTGCGCCTCACTCTGCCTTGCGCTGCACGACCTTGAACGTCGGGGCTTTGGCCCGAGCCGGGCCGGCCTCATCCGCGCCGCTGAGAACCTGCTTCATCAGCTTCACGAGTCTGTCCGGTTCCACGGGTTTGTCAAGGAAATGCTTCGGCCGCACGGCCATGGGATTCTGGCGCGTAAAATCGCCCAGTGCCGCAATCGAGGACAGCATGATGACGGGGATTGCCGTCGTATCGGGGCCCTTTCTCAACTCCTGAAACGCTGTGTGCCCATCCTTCTTCGGCATGTTCACGTCCATCAGGATGAGGGCCGGTTTCTCCGACTTGGCTTTTGCGATCGCCTCCTCACCGTTGCCTGCCGTCACCACGTCATACCCACCCATACTTTCCACGACGGCGGCCAGGAACTCAACGCAGTCCGTTTCGTCGTCCACAATGAGAATCTTCTTGCTGTCCGCCATCGCCTTAGCCCTTTCCGTTGCGACCCCTGCAGGTGCAGGTTCTGTTCTCGGAATCCCCCCCGTCCCCGCCGGCATTCAGTCTCATCCGTGCATCTCCTTCGGCGCGAAGGGCAACTTCAGGATGAACTCGGTGCCGGAACCTTCCTGTGACTGCACTTCAATCTCGCCGCCATGCTCCCGAATGAGCTTGTATGTCACGGCTAGTCCAAGGCCTGTTCCTTTCGAGCCCTTGGTGCTGAAAAACGCCTGGGACAGCTTCTTCTGCACCTCCGGACTCATACCGCAACCACTGTCTTTGACACGGATCTCGAAGAAATGCTCCCTGGAAGAAAGGACGGTCCGCAGCGTCACTTCGCCGCCCTTCTCGCCGCAGGCGTCCGCACCATTGCCAATCAGGTTGAGCAGGCACCGGCGCAAACCGTTGGGGTCCAGGCGCGCCTCCCGCACCTGTTCCGACAGTTCGACCTTCACCGTAACCTGTTTCTGAGCCGCCGAGTCCTGGACCGCCTGCGCCACAGCCTGGCACAACTCCCCCACATCCACCGTCTCATACTCGGGTTGCCGGTCTTTTGAATAAGTCAGCATGTCCAGGACCAGGGACCGCATCAGGCCCATGTTCCGCTTCAGGATCTCCCAGCCCTTGGCGATCCGGTCGAGTTCGCCCTTGCCGACACCCCGCTCCAGGATGAATGCACCGCCGTCGATGGCATTCAGAATATTCTTGATGCAGTGCGCTGCCCCGGCGATGCCCTGCCCAAGCGCCGACAAGCGGGCCTGGCGCACCGACTCGGCGTAGAGCTGCGCGTTTTCGAGCACCAGCGCGGCCTGCGCGGCGATGACGGTAAGGATCTTCTCGTCGCGTTCCGTGAAGCCACCGCCGCCCCGCTTGTTCAGCACTTCCAGGACGCCCAGCAACTTGCCGCCACGGACCATGGGCACGGCCAGCAGAGACTCGGTCACGAACCCCGACTGTTTGTCGGCCAGCTTGAGCAGCCGCGGGTCGTGCTGCGCGTCGCGGATGCTCAGAGGCGCCAGAGTCTGGGCCACGACGCCGGCAATGCCCTCACCACGCTTGACCCGGATGCGCTTGAGCATGCGCTGCACATCTGTCTCCTCCGCCCGCCCCAACGCAACGTCGAAGTACAACTCATCGGTGGCGGCGTCGTAGAGGAGAAGCGAACCGGCGTCCGCCAGCGTGACGTCGCGGGCTTCGGCGATGATCACCTCGAGCAGGTGGTCAAGGTCGGATATCGACCCCAGAAACCGTTCGATGCGCAAGAACGTCTCGACGTCGCTGCCGTCTGCTGCCGCCAGCCGACTGCCGTTGCGGTTGTCGAGCGCTTCCGTCATCCACGCCGCCCTGCCAGAATTGGCCGGAAACTGCTGTTCCCCTCAGTCACCCCTGCTCACTCACCTCAGTAAGGATAGACTTTCGCCCGCGAAAATCAAGACCGGCGGCCCCGGGGACGAAATCCGCACCCCACAGGTTGGCATTCCGGGCGGCCAAGGCTATTCTCTGGCGGTTTGTCGAACCGGGCAGAGCGGAGAGCATACGGGTTTCGAGAGGATGGCCGGGGTGAGTGACGTCCGACAATGCGCACTGATCTTCGTCAACTGGCGCACGCCGGACCTGACGCTGCGGGCCGTGCAGTCGGCGCGCGCCACCGTCGCCGATTCCGCCGGACTGCGCATTCTGGTCATTGACAACGGGTCCGGAGACGGTTCCGCCGAAAGACTCGCACAGGCCCTGCCCGACGCCGACGTCGTCGCCCTGCCCGAGAACGTCGGGTTCGCCAGGGCCGCCAATGCCGGGCTGCAACGCGTACACGCACCGTACGCGTTCATCCTGAACTCCGACATCGAGTTCCGCGACCGCGCCATCGAGACGCTCGCGCAGGCGCTGGCCGCGGACGACAAAGCGGCCATGGCCTGCCCGAAACTGCTCCGGCCGGATGGCTCGATCCAGCCCGCGCCCGTTCCGCAGCCACGCGTGTTCTGGGAAATCGTCAGCCGCAACCTGCACCGGCACCTGCACTACCATTTCCTGAAACACGACCGCACGCGGGTGGTTCCGGGCGTCGTCGGCCCGTGCATGGCGCTGAAGATGAGCGCCCTTCAGAAGGTGGGACTGTTCGATGAACAGTTCTTCTTCTTTTTTGAAGAGACGGACCTGTGCAAGCGGATCCGCGAGGCCGGATGGAACATCCTTTACGTCCCGGCCGCCGAAGTCCTGCATCTGCAAGGCGAGTCGGCGAACCGACGGCCGGTCCGCGCCCGGATCCAGTTCCACATCTCACGCTACCGCTACTTCGGCAAGCACGCCGGCCCGCTCGGGGTTGGCATCCTGTTCCTGGGCCTCTGGCTGCGGGCCACCCTCAACCTGCTCGGCAGCCTGCTCCTGCTCGTGCTGACCCTCGGGAAGCGCAAGCACCGCGATAGACTGGCGATGTACAGCACCATCTGGGTCTGGCACCTCCTCGTCTGCCGACCGAAGTGGGGCTTCGAGAGTTAGCCGCCGCCGCCGCGGACGGTGGGCTACACTTCGCCTGCGGCGAGGGCAAGCTCGCGCACCTGGCCCAGCAGTTCGAACACACGCCGAGCTTCGCACGGGGTTAGAGTCCCCGTGCCGCACGACGGCGTGAGGATGGCCCTCTCACGCAGCAGGGCGCTCGAGAAGCCCTTTCTCCGCAACGCCTCAAAACAAGCCTGAAGGCGCAGCAGCAGCCCTTCTGCGGTCACCTCGTTGACCGCAGAGGTAGTGGGTACGATGCCCCAGGCGATGCACCCGCCCCGCTCAAAGAACGGTGCCAGGTCGTCAGGGTACAAAGCGATGCTCGGCCCGTACTGGTACGCGTCGAAGTTGATCACCTGCACGCCGCTGCGTGCAACCATCCCCCAGTCGCTGTTCCCGCAGACGTGGATCCCCGTGATCGCCCCCGCGCCGGTGATGGCAGCAAACACCTCGCCCAGCATCTCATGCACAACAGCTTCGGACAAGTACAGGTAACTGCTGCTGCCAAAGGCGGCAAGCACCGGTTCGTCCACGAACACCAGAACGCCTTCCGCGGCCAGAGGTTTCAACCGTTCGATCTGCCACTGGACCTTGCGCACGATGGTCTTAACCGCCGCATCGCGCAGGTCCAAGTCACTGAAAAGCGGCTGCCTATCCGGGTCAAAAATACTGGTGCACAAGGTGACCGGGCCCGTCGTCTGTCCCTTGACGAACGGCTGCCGTCGCCCCGCGGCCAGACGCTCAAAGGCCGGCAGGCCGGCAGCCTCGTCGCTGGACATGGGAAAAAGGCTGGGATCCTCGGCGAAGAACCGGCCGTAGAACTCCTCCAGTTCGGACATCCTGGTGCCGGTGTCGAGACACACGACGCCCCGGTCCGGAATCAACCGCACGCACGGCATGCCCGAACCGTACTGGGCGATCATCCCCTCGGCGAACGAACGCCGCGGCAGTTGCGGCCAGAACGGGATGGACAACCCGGCGTCTAGCAGGAACGCGGCCGCTTCGTCGGCGTCCACAAAGGGCAGACTCCCAATCCCTGTGGTGGCAAGACATGGCTGAAAAGCAGAACCCATGGTTGACCTCCTCCGCCGCTCCAATCGTTCCTCGCAATCCTCGTCGCCATCACTTCTCGATGACCCGCAGCCTGACATGCCACGGGATCGATAATCGATTGCGATCACGATGGCGACAGCGATTGCCTGTTCGTCATTCCTCTGTCATTTCGAACTGGCTCCCCCCGGACGGCCCGGAAACGAAACCGCCGCGGCAGCGCCTTGCCCGGCGCCGCCGCGGCGATCTGCGGAACGTGCCGCGTCGAAACTTACTTCATTTCGATAGCTTCGACCGGGCACTCGTCCACGCACTGACCGCAGTCCACGCACTCGTCGTTCACCTTGGCCTTGCCGTCCACCAACTTGATGGCCTCGACGGGGCAGACTTCGACGCAGGACTCGCAAGCGGTGCACTTTTCGCGATCGACCAGAGCTGGCATTGTGTGTTCCTTTCCTAATAAATCCCACGACACGTACCCAAACGCGGCGCTCAATATATCCTGCCCCGCGCCGTCCACAACCCCGTGCCGCGGAGTCTGCGTAATGCGTCAGCGCCCTCCGGGCGTATGCGCCCGATCATGTGTGGGTGTTACTCACTATTTGTCGACCTGTGCAATAAGCGGACCAGGCCTCGTCACCTTCTGACAGTACCGCGGGCGGCCCCCCGCCCGCTTCACGGCACGCACGCAGCACAAGGCTCGGATGGCGGGCGGAGGGCCGCCCGCAGTACGGGAGCGGCTCGCTCCCGCGGGTGCCGGAGCGAGCCGCTCCGGCCACTCTACCGCAGCCCGCGAGTAACATGGGAGTCGCGGGTGGAACGACGGTGTGTTGGCCCATGTGTGAGATCCCCGTGGCCTTGTGCCACGGGTGAATCGGGTTCGCCCGCCAAACGTAGGCTCCCCCCGTCAAGCCGGATATCGTCTCACCGGAACTTCGCCGGGTCGACGGCCTTCAGGTATTCAACGATATTCGGGTAGAAAGACTTGTGGAAACCGAAGCCGCCGTTGATCAACTCGTCGGCGGCATTCTCCCGCGACCAGTTCTGAACCCCCATGCGGTAGGCGGCAATGACCAGCCCGGTGCGGTCGCTGCCGTGCCAGCAGTGAACGAGGATCGGCTTGGGCGCCTCGCGGATGATGTCCAGCGCCTGCCGGAGCTCATCGCCCTTGACCTGGTCCGCGTCCACAGACAGCAGGTAGAGCTTCATGCTGGCGCCTTTCGCCTCGTTGTCATCGGTGTGCTTGCCGCGCAGGTTCAGCACCGACTTGAAGCCCAGGCTCTCCAGTTTCCGCATGCCTTCCCCGTTTGGCTGTTCCGAGCGGTAAACATCCTTGTCCACGCAGTAGAAGTTGCCGATCTCGGTGCCGAGCACCGGCTGTGCCCAGTCCAAGGGGCGCACGCGCGGCCCGTCTCCGGCCAGCAGAGCGCCGGAACACCAGAACAGGCCAAGGAGTGCAATAGCTGTCAATCCGCCGCCACAGCGGACAGGTCGGGTGCGCAATGACATGTGTGAGTCCTCCTGAATGCTCAAACGATAGCCGCGGCCCACTCCGAACGCAAGTGCCCGCGGAGCCGAACCAGGGCTGTTTCAAGATTCGTGACCGTCGCGTGCAGCGAGTACCCCCGGCGTGTCCCCACGCCGGGGGGGGCGGCCTGAGGACAGGCCGCCCCTACCAGGTGTGCGCGGAGGTGTGGCCTTCCGAGACGCGGCGCCAGATCTTGAAACAGCCCTGGAGCCGAACCGTCACGCATCAGCGGTACCCGGGCGGCAACCGCCCGGTGATAACGGGCTGTTACTCCGGCGTTCCGCCTTTCAGGCGGAAGTGGCAGCGACGCTTCAGCGAGCGGACGCACGGCGCTGCCATCCGTGCACGTGCCGATGCGCTGAGAGATCCACGGACACGTGCAATCTGCGTCACCCCGTTGGGGATCTTGCGCCCGCCCCCCGCCGCACGGCAAGACGCGCGCCATCCGCTGCTGCGATCGCCCGACCTCTGACGCCTCCAATCGCCACGCCCGGCCGTCACTGCTCAGCGCTCCGGCGCGAGCAGAGCCGCAAGCCTGTCGATCTGCTCGGGCGGGGCGACCACGTAGACGGGTTCTTCGCCGATACTGAGTTCCTGCAGCCTGCCGCCCATCATGTCGTAGACCTGGAGGTCGGCCAGGCCGTCTGCGCCCGGCAGCAACCGGGGCTCGCGGTCGTGTTCGTCTGCCCACACGACCAGCACTTCATTCTTCGGGCCGCCGAAGCGGTAGGCGAAAACGGGGCCCTTCTCGCAAACCGGCCTGCCGGGGCCGCTCGCGGCGGCCAGGAACCAGGACATGGCATTGGCCGCAACGAAAAACTTGTGCGGTTCGGCGTCGTACTTGAAGAGCATATCGAAGTGCACGCCGTGCGACTTCACGTTCAGCCCGAGCGGCCACGTCCGCAGGTGGAAGAATACCTTCGACGCGCCGTGGCTGAAAAGGACCGTCAAGTACTTGACACTGTAGGCCGTGGCGAGCCTCTCGCTGCCGTTTTCCATGATGTGTTTGGACAGTGCCTGGTTGTAATGCGGCTTGTCGTCTGCATACTTGCCGTATTCAGTCACCCATATGTCGGTCGTCAGCTGGTTCTCCCTCAAAAAGCCATCGACCCCGGCCACTTCGTTCAGGAAGCGCGACGTGCTGTTGTACGTCGGATACGTATGCTCACTCAGAACATCGGCCATCCGGACCGCTGCCGCGTTCGCCTGTCGGTCAGTCTTGAAGTAAACGAGGCCACACCGCATGATTCGCGGGTCGTTCCCGACCGTCTCCCCCGCACGCTTAGCGGCGCTGAGGAACTCATGATACCTCTCGTCCAGACTCCAGCCCTGAGTCTTGAAGGGCTCGTTCAACACCTCCCACACTTGCGTCTGCGCATGAAATTTCGTCATGCACGCACGAGCGTAGGTCTCGAAGTCCGCCATGTCCTTCGGCAGGTACCACAAACCGGCGTAGGCATCGCCAAGCCGCTTGCCGCGAAGCTCCGGCGGTCCTGAACTGGCCCAACCCGACGACGGGTCAGGCAGGATCGCAAGGACACGCAGTCCAAACCGTGCCGCTCGGCCGTAGAATTCCTCGGCGACCGAGAAATCGAACTCACCCTTGGCGGGTTCGACGTTGTCCCATTTGAGTGTCCAATCCCGAACCCAATAGACTCCCGCGTCTCGGGCCAGCCCCTGAAGCAGATCGGAGTAGTAGGGGTGGTTCGTCCCGAAACGCGCGCCGCCACTGCCGTAGGTTTCCGCGTAACGAAAGACCACGATGAAGGGCAACGTCAATTGGGACGAAGAGCCATCACCCCTGAGCTCGGCGGCGAAGCGGTAGTATCCGTTGGGCTGAGCCGGGATCCGGAGTTCCCCGGCGGCGGCGAGTTCGGAGGCCCGGATCACGCCCTCGTGAACGACACGCTCGCGGTAGTCCGTCACGTGAAACGCCACGTCCGCGTCCGCTGTCGCCGCACCGCGCCAGGCAAGGGCTCGGAAAACCGGCGGCTCGCCCGTGTAGTGCAGCCCTCCCGGGCGCGCCGTCGAAAAGCCGATTTCCACAGGATGCCTGGGCACGTAGTCCGAAGGCGTACTGCCACGTTCCAGTTGCACGGCATCGATCCAGACCTTCTCCGAGTTATCCTCGGTTCCCGCCTGAATCCCAATGAACCCCAGGCTGTCGGCCGCGTCGAACTCCACCGCGTACCGTTGCCAGGCCGTGCCCAGGACAACCGACTTCACCGCCTTCTGCTGCGTCATGAACCACACGCCGATCTCCGCGCCGTGACCCGCCCGAGTCGATTTCAGATGCGCCGACAAGACGTAGGTCTTGCCCTTCTCAAACTTCAGCCACCCACGACTGACGCAACGGACCTGTTTCTGAACGATCTTGCGCGCCCGGGGGTAGTCCGAGTAGCCCGTGGGCAGACTGCTCTCGTCAAAATCGATTCGTGCCGATTGCTGGCCATGAAACGCCTGCGAACCATCGATTTTGAGCACGTTGTGGTCGAAATCTTCGGTGCCCCAATCCTGGGTTCCGACCTCGAAACTGCTATTGGCGACCACGTTCTTCTCTGTAGGCAGCGGCGTCTCCTCGATCATCCGCCGTCGCACGGGGTTCACCTCGACCGCGGACAGCGCCGTCTCCTCAACGCGTATGTCCGAGAGGTAGAGCACCCCCTTTTCCGTGAAAAAGGTTTCAAACCGGGTGTTGTCGCAGTCCTCGCCGGGGGTCACAATCGCTTCCACCTTCTGCCAGTCCGCGGTGACCGGCACGGACGTCTGAGCAATGCTGCCCCAGGGCTTGAGACGCATGATCCAGACCTCGAGCGCCGTTGCCTTCAGCCCTTCGCGCTTGACCCAGAACGACAGGTGCAGCCTCTGCCCCTGCCTTGTGTTGATACTGCCGTCCTGCTTGAGAATCACCCAGCCTTGCTGGAGGGTCTCCGGGAATGCCGTGCATTCGATGCGCACAGCCTTGCTCTGCTCGGGCCCGGGCACCACGGAGTAACTCCCCTCAAGGCCCTTGCCGGAAAACGCGATCTGCCAGTGCAACAGTCGACCGTCCGGCTCAACCTGAGCGAAATCACCGTTGCGCATCAGGTTCGCGCCGTCCGCAGCCGACGCACCCAGGCCGGAGACGAGGAGAGCAACGAACAGAAGCGGCATAACAGCAGCGTTAACGTGGGTCATCCAACACTCCCGATTCCGCGGCATGGCTTGTTTCGCCCGCCGACAATATGCCCCAACCCCATTCCACGGCAAGACGCGCGCGATCAGCGATCGGAATGCGTCAGCGACTCCCGGGCCGCGGATGGCCCGGCGAGAAATCGGCAAGGCTGGAGCCGTGCCCCGCTTCCGGTTGCGACCTGCCAGGCTCATTGTACAGGCCGCCCCTTTCCCAATGGTCGCCCCACGACCGTCCGCCGCGGCGAGTGACTCCCCACTCGTGCCGGCACTATGTTGGGGCGATGGCGAACGCCGAACGTCCAACGCCGAACGTCCAACGCCGAACAGGGAGAAGACAGGAACGAAGAAGGGAAGAACCAGGAATGGGGCAAGCGCGCAAACGGGAAGACCGGACGTGGGACTTGGAAGAACGCTTACTGGAGTACTCGGCAGAGGTCGTGAAGTTGACCGAGAAGTTGCCGAAAACCCGGGCGGGCAACCACGTTGGCGGCCAACTCTTGCGGTCAGGGACAAGTTCCTACCTCAACCACGGTGAGGCCGAGGGGGCTGAGTCCCGGCGAGACTTCGTTCACAAGATGGGAGTCTGCTTGAAGGAGCTTCGTGAGTCGTTGCGTGCCTTACGCCTCATCGAACGTGTGCCGCTGATGGACCCGCCATCCGCCGTTCGCCCGCTTCTCCAGGAGACCGACGAACTCATCCGCATCTTCAGAACCAGCATCCGAACCGCGCAGGCCAAACTCGACCGGGGAGACGACGACAGCCACGAGGCGGACCGGAGTTGACCCCTCCCCGTTCGGCATTTGCATTTCCAGGGCTTCATTCTTACTTTCCCACTTCGACGTTCGACGTTCGACGTTCAAGACCAGCAAAAGGGAGGCCGCCATGAAGTCCTACCGAAAGGAGCTGTGGTTCAGCACCAAGCAGCGGCGTGAGTTCGTCAATATCACGCCGCAGATCGAGGAGTGCCTGCGCGAGAGCGGCGTCCGCGAAGGCCTGCTGCTGTGCAATGCGATGCACATCACGGCGTCGGTCTTCATCAACGACAACGAGAGTGGCCTGCACCAGGATTTCGAGGTGTGGCTCGAGAAACTGGCCCCCGAGAAGCCGCACTCGCAGTACGCCCACAACGGCTACGAGGACAATGCCGACGCACACCTGAAACGCCAGGTCATGGGCCGCGAGGTGGTGGTCGCCATTACGGACGGCAATCTCGATTTCGGCCCGTGGGAGCAAATCTTCTACGGCGAGTTCGACGGCAAACGCCGCAAGCGCGTCCTGGTCAAGATTATCGGCGAGTGAACGCGGGCGGCGAGCCCCGGGGGTTGTCCACCCCCGGTCCCCCGGCGAGGGGGCGTAAGCTACTCCCCCTCGACCCCCTCGATGGCATTGCGGAACGCGCTGCCGCAACCGGGCAGCACGTTCCGCAATGCCCGCGCCGTCCGCCCCGAGCGGCGGACCGGGAAGACGCGGGGGAGGTCTGTCCGTAGATGGGTGTCCCGACCCTGCATGGACTGGTCATGGGGCGCGAAGCACACGATGAAACCTGTGGACGCCGTCGCCGTCTTTGCTGTTCTCCGAGTCAACGACTCGCAGAAAGAGCCAACCCACTTCAAGTTCACCTATCCGTGTGCCGTCGGCCTCCCTGACTGAGTATGTATTCCGGCCAATCCTCTCCGTGTGGCCCCAGACTTGGGGAGGCGCTGCGGGCTCCCCGCTGTGATAGAGCATTTTGCCATCCGAGAACTCAAGGTAGGGCTGTTCCTCCGCCATTGACTCCAGCAGGCGTCCCCGCCAGTACCCCTCAAGCGGACAGGGCACCACGACCCGCACCAGCGCCACAACCGCAGCAAGCAGCAGGAAGGCAAGCATCCCTTGCCCCTCCGCTCGTGTCCTGCCGGTCTCCACAAAGCCGGGCTCGGGGAAACCGTCCGGCCCCCCAATGAGGATTTGGTCCTTGTCGAACCGGACCTCAACGAACCCACCGTGACAATTGGGGCAGGCGAAGGCCAGGCCACGCTCGTCGGGGACACACACGGTGCAGTTGTCGAACAGCGTAGGCACATCGAAACTGGCGTCGCAGTTCGGGCACTTCAGCAAAGGGGCACTCATCCTGTCCCCCGCACCAACTATGCGGCTCTGCGGCGGTACTCCATCCGATGAAGCCCACTTGTCAGACATCACCATATCCTTCACCGGGACTTCTTCTTTGCTGCCAAAAATCTGACAACCTGCCTGTCGAACGCCGGAAGGCACTGCGTCCGACTCAAACGGCAGAATGTCCACGAACTGTCCGGGAGGGAAGACAAGCTGGAGCTTGCCCATCAAGTCTTCTGCAATGCGTGGAATCTCGCTACGCCTCTGAACTCCGATGACAAGAACCTGCCGTGCCTCCTTGTCGCCCTCGATGAAGCACTGGGGCAAGTGCGCCTCGACGATGCCAGGAACTTGCCCCACGACCTGTGAAATGGCGTCGGCCATAATCTCCGGCATCGGCTTGGCGGGAGCGCCGAAGAACATCTGTGTTCCTGCTTTGAGTGTGCGTTCGTTCATGGTGCGTGATTGTGTCTACGCCGTGCTCTCCATCCGGGTGTGGCGGCAGCGGAGTCCCGGTCAAGAGCGTAAAATGGCTGGACTCTCCAGTCCCTCCGTGACCACACCGAATCCAACCGCACGTGCGCCCTCCCGAATTGTGAAGGTGCATCCCTTGACGAGCGGGCTGTAATCCACACCATAGAGCAGTTGCAGTTCCACCCGGTACAGTTCAGAGTGCTCGACCTCCTCCGGGCCGTCGACAAAGCAGACCCCGAGGTACGTGCTGTCACCTGTCACGGCTTCCGGGTGCCATCCATCTGGCGACAACGCTTCCGGATGCAGATGGGGACGGTAGTGCTGGGAGCCGAGAGACTGCGGCGGTTGGGAGCGTCCGCCCATCTCAGGGGGAACGAACACGACGTCAGCGACTATCAGGTCCTTCTTCATCATCTTGCATCGACGCCTACGCTCTCCCGCCGGAACCGGTCGAGGTCCGGCAGTAACGTCTTCGTCATGCCTTCCCCAGTTCGGTTCCACACTTCCAGCACGAAGTGAACTGGCCCTCGATGGTCTCCTTACAGCGTGGACACACCCAGGACGCATGGGGCTCGGTGCCCGATTCATTGCAGTCAGCCATTATCTCTTTCGCTCTCAGGTAGTCTTCGTCATCCACTATCCAGAGTTCCGGAACACACCCGGTCGCAGGAACTTCACCCCCGGCGAGAAGAAGGTGCTCGTTCCGAACCACGCAGGCGATGTCCTCTTCCTCCAACACAGACTTCAGCAATTGCAGAGTGGCCTCGTCGACAGGTGCGCATGCGGCAAACAGGAATTTCATGGCCGGTAGCTCCCCTGCATATCAGTCTGTGACCTCCCGACATTCCACGACCTGCTGGACATCCAACTGATGGGAGCAATGCCCCATGTGTCCATACTGACCACGTGGCCCCAATCTGCCAGTCACCTTCATGTGGAACTTTCTTGCATCTCTTAGCGTGAGTTCGGGAAGATGAAACCCTTTCGGGAAACGAACGTACAATGAGTCGTAAACGGGGATGAGTCCCAAGAACCTCCGACTGCGTCGCACCCGCAGGCAAGGCACTTCCCAGTGATGAATGTACAGCCCCTCGAAAACCGTCAGTTCGGCGTCTGTCATCTGAGTCTGCATCAGCGTCGCCCATCAGCCGCCGACGGTCGGAGGTTGGCTGCATGGGGCCTGCTGTGTCTTCCTTCTTCTTTCGATGAGGGTCGAGATACCGTACACAGGCAAACCCGTGAGCCAAGCGACCAGAGGCACCACAACCAGTGCGGGGAGGAAGGTGGGCCAATTCACGGATACTCGCCAATTCTGGACCGAGATGGCGATGGAAAGTCCGATGAGAAAGCCCCACGAAAGCCCCGTCACGACGTACGCCTGTACGAGAGGAGGCCGCCTTGCCGCTGCCAGAGCAAGGCAGACCGTCCAGAGGTGCACTCCCCAACAGACCAGTGCGGCACCATGGTACTCCTTCGGGACCACTCCACTCGTAAGATACGCAACGACAGAATACACGAACCCGGCAAGAAGAGCGGCTGTCAGTTGCTTTGGGATGGGGTTCATCATCTATCGACAGAACAATGTCATCTTATGCGTGACCAGTTGATTGCTGCGTTATCCTTCTCGCAGATGCCCAGCAGTCGGAACCCACCCGGCTCCTTGAGGAAGCACAGGACCAGGCTGGCCTTGTCCCCATCCCGCTCGGATATCACAGCGGAAATGACACGCCCCTGATTCTCGGTCCTACTGGGGTACATCCGTTTCCTCGGCACGAAAGAGAACCGCCTGCACATCTCATCGTAGATGAATCTGTACCCCCCGTCTTCAGAACCAACCGCCCTGAATGTGAACCCGACGATTCTTCCGTCGCCCTGGATGACCTCGACATTACCCTGGGCGCAGAGAACCCAGACGCCAGCGAGGTCCTTCGCCTGGAGCAGATGCAAGACTGTCCTCGTCAGTTCCCGGACCGCTTGTTCGTCTTTTCCTTTCTGGCCCGAACAGCCTGCCGTGAACCCCGCCAGAAACACAACAGTGAGGAGGATTGCCTTCATTCCTGTTAAGATAGCGCTATGGTGTGCCGCCCGAGGTACGAGGGTCGGTACCGCCAGTTTGTTCTGCTCCGGCCATCTCTGCCTCGGTTTTCCGGATGGTCTTGAGCCTCTCTCGCAGTTCTCCGGCATACTTCAGCATCCCAATGAGACCGGACAGGATGCCGCATATCGCTGCGACTTTGATGATGTGATGCCAGTCGAAGCAGAATGCTGCCAGCGTGGCTGCGACCGAACAGACCACCAACCCGCCATTTATCCATATCCCCGTCCGGTAGCTGCTGGCCAACTGCCGGTGTGCCGCCAAGGAACGCTTTTTGTCTTTCGGTTTCCCTGCCATTGTCTGTGCCAGTGTTACCCGAAAAAATGCTGCCAAGTCTCCCGAAAGTACTGAATCCGTCTGCCGTCGGCACCAACCCGGAGAGGGCAATCCTGAAGTGCGTTCAGAAACCGCCGAAGGTCGGCCTCGAAATCGCTTTCCGCCTCGTCGCCGTAGTAGTCTAGCCAATCCTCGATTTTCTTCCCGGTCGACTTTTGCTGGCCCTCAAAGTACATCTCAGGCACATCGTACGGCACCGTGAAAAGGATAGAGAGGTCGTCTCGGTCCACCCTGACATGGACAGCAGTCTCCTGCGGGTCAACCGTGAGCCCTGCGTGGCCTTGGACTATTCCGAGTAGCGACTGCCGGTTCATTTTGCGCCAACAACGCTATCATCCACTTATCCGCTCTTCGGACAAATCCCGGTAACATCCTGCGGCCCGTCAACCCGATTGGCCCCGCTCTCACTCTGACAATATGCGCCGAGCCCCGGTGTACGGCAAGACGCAGCGCCTTCCGCCCGTCAACCGCCCGACGACCATCTGTCCCTTGCCGTAGCGCCGCCTAGAGGACCTCCAGTACACCGACCTCTTCGTGTACCCCGACGTAGAGGGTGATTCTGTTCCCGGACGACAACAGGGCGGGCGGGGCCGAGGAAGAAACGCACCCGACCTCACACTCATAGCTTGTGCTCTTGCCGTCGGGGGCTTTGTCGAAAAAGAGAAGCAGGGTCCACTGACGGGCTGAAGGTGTCTTTTCGTCAGGCAGAAGCACATAGGCCCAATAGACGAAGGGGGCCGTTCTGTTGCTGGGACGAGAAGGCATGTGCCATGTCCCAGGCGGTCTCGGGGTTACCCTGGCCCTTGCGGTGTTCGGGATTGGCATGTACACCTCTGGAGTCCCGCAGTCGGGCCGTGCGGCGGCGCTTCCGGGCAACCGGCTTGTCACTTGGCGGCGCTGGTCGGCGGCTCTGTGCGTCGTCTGCTGATGGCCATCTGCAGGGCGCTCTCTTGCGAGTCCTCTCCCGCCGCAATCTCAGGAAAGCGCTTGGCCTCCATCTATTGACGTGACCGGTCAAGAACGACCGATGGTCGGATAACCGCACGATGGAGCCGGATGGCTGGGGGTACTCGCTTCGCCTCGTACGCAGTAGTGCAGATTGCCGACAGAGTCTCAGGGATTCCCTCCTGCCGGACGAGATTCAGTGCGTCGAGTGACCTTCTTCGCATGTTCGTCAGAGCCAAGTCGGGGTCGAGGATTTCGGCATCACTCCTTGTGCATTCGTAGTTCACGAACAGGTGCGTCTCCCCTCGTGCGGTTGGAACGAACCCACACGTGACCCCCTCGCCCAGGGCACCAGTCAGAAGCACCTGCAGGTTCGCACAGAAATCGCTTGTCTTCATTGTTCCCCGCCGGTCGTGTCCCATCCTCCCACCCCACGACGTCCTTCACTTCTTGTCCTTCTCGTCGGCGTTCTCGCCAGGCAGGTAGAAATCGTCCTTCTCGCCTTCAGCCTTTGGTTTCGGCGGCAGTATCTCCCGCATGCAGACAAGGCGCTTGCGCAGGTTGAACTCGAACTCCACGCCGTCAGCCGGGACTTCGAGCAAGTAGTAGGGGTCATGGTCGAGTTCCCATGGCGTAGGGCCAAGGGGGTAGGCACTTCCGGCCTCCTTGACCTCGTACTTGGACTTGAGTTGGCTCTTCACTTGGTCCATGGTCATGCCAAGCCAGAACCCCCGTTGGTCCTGGCGGCCCTTTGCATCCTGTCTTGGTTTCGTCACTCGGTCGTCGCCGCGGCTCATGTTTCCTGCGCCCGCAACGTGCGGCATATCTACGTTATGGGACGCCGGGGCCTCAGCCTTTCCTCCGGCACAGGTATCGCCAAGTTTGAGGAGCGGGATGCCGTAGCCGACGACCAAAGCCAGGGCAAGGGAAAGCTCCAGAAGAACAAGGAAGACAAACGTGTTCAGTTGCCACTCTCCCTGCTTCCAGCGCAGGTGCGTGAAGACAGCCCCCGTGGCGAACAGGACGACGAAGACCCAAGGCCAGACAGGGAACCGACAGCAGAGCAGCGTAATCGTTGGCAGGGGTTCACCAGGGAATACGTCGTTGTAGGCGTCAAGCCACTCAGGCCCGAAACGCAACGAGAACACCCCATACACGGCGCTCACTACTGCGGCAAGAGCGTAGTACACCCTGACCGTTCGCTGCCTCATTGTGACCCTCTCTCTTCGTCAGCCGGTCTCTCCAGAACCCCGCCTCGCCATCACCATGGAGCCAGCCGGCTGACCAATGACGCAGAAGCCGAGACATGAGCCACGCTTTTGACGACGAACGGGCCACCAGCGCTTCTTCCGGGCGGTCTCTTCGTCGCTTATCTGGTCTGCTGTCACCATCACATTATAGTCACCGAGCCTTGCCGAAAAGTCCCAGACTCCGAGATGACGAGCTGAAAAAAGGAGCGTCCAACCGTCGAATGGATGACCTTTCTCCTGAACCTGTCCCATTCCTCCTCGCCTTCGGCCATTGTCCCACCACAGACTCAGCAGACGAAATCGGAAAGGTTGCGGAGGGCGGGGGTGCTCGGCGTTTCCCTCCCAGCCCCAGCCGTAAATAGGGTTTGCGTAGAGAAGCTGGTCAACGGCTGCTTCACAGGTATCGTCCAGTTCAGGCTTTTCGCTTGGGGTATCTTTCTGCATAGTGCATGTTCCGCTCGGGTAACTTGGGATTACCTGCTCCAGAATGGGTCACTTGAAACCCCAGTTGTCATCCGTCACTTGTTAACGCCGACGGTTGCTGGGCCGCTTCTCCCACCACCCCTGTCACTTCTCAGCGCCGGAGGGAGGTGGGGCGCTTTCCCCCGAAGAGCGTCCTGCCCCGGCGACCAGTCCCACGGCCATCCCGACCAGCAGCCAGAACAGCCCGCCCAACCCGAGGTACACGAGAGGATACAGTCCTGTTTCCGGGTTGAACCGGTCCCACCAACCGAAGGCCTTGGCTGCCTGTTCAGAGGCCCTTGCGACGGGCATGTCCAGCAGGCCGAAGGTGTACTCCCACATTGCACCTGGTTCGCCCCCACCACAAACGACCACCACCCAAAACCAGAGGGCCATCACCATGACAGAATGCACAGCCAGCAGCATCAGCCCGTACTTCCGTGCGCCTCTCCAACTGGCATTCATCGGGTGACCTGCTTCCCACGTTTGACCGCCACAGAGGAGTACAATACCGGTGTGTAGGCGGCCGGACAAGAGACACACATGGGCGGGTGGCGGCGCGCTCTTTTCGACCTGTGCGGGTAGATTCGCCCTCGCGGAGAAATGGCGTGCCCCGGCTGGGATGCGATTGATCGCGGTGGCTCGGCGCGTCCCGCGCCGAAGCGGGGTGTGCCGGCCGGTCTCCGGCCGAGGGCCTCGGGCCGGGACGGCCCCGAGCACCCTGCCGCGGTCCCGGAGGTCCCGCGCCACTGCCCGCCACTACGTGCAACCGCGAACGGGCGTATCCTGGCGCCCATTGCAGATTCTTTTCTCTCTGTAGATTTCCCCGCACAGGTCGGCTTTCTTCTGCGCGGCGACACGGGTGCGGCGGGCAACGCCGTGCGTCGCTCGCTGAAGCGTCGCTCCCACTTCCGCCTGAACGGCGGGACTCAGGCGAAGACGCCGGAATAGTAGGGTACGGGTCTCCCTTCCGGTGACGGGGGCCCGACGGTCCGACGGTCCGACGGATCAGACAGATCTGACGGATCGGACGGATCCGACAAATCGCTCCGCGCACAGAGGCATGTCCATTGGGTCCGTTGCGTCCGTTCCCGCCGCCGGCTCAGTTCGCTGTCATGTCGGCCCGGCGTTTGCGTTTCCGCGTTGCCGTGGCTATGCTCCCTTACTGGTCCGAACCTGTTCCCGTCCGTATGGCGTTGCACAGGAAAGGCGGCGGGGCTTCTGTTCGCCACGGTGGCTTTTTCCGCCGCAGCCCTCTTCCGTCTTGGGCTGCGGCGGACGGCTCGGCCTCGGGAAACGGAAGGGCGCGTTTGGCCCTTCCGTTTCCCGAGGCCAACATCGAGGGGTTCCAAGGGGAGTCAATGACGCCCCTTGGTCGGGGGTGCGGGGGTGGGAAACCCCCGCGTCGCCTCGGGTCTAAGTGTTTGCCCTGGATAGCGTCGAATGCACATTGCGCAGGTCATCATTAATCTGTCGTTGGACCGCATCTTCGACTACCTGATTCCCGACCGGCTGGCGGGGCGGGTGCGGGTCGGGTGCCGCGTGCGTATTCCGTTCGGGAAAGGGACGCAGGGCACGCGCGTCGGCTACGTGGTCGGGCTGAAGACAACGTCCGCGTATCCAAACCTGAAAGAGGTCCACTCCATCGAGGGTGAGCGCGAGCAGATTCCCCAGAACCTGATGAAACTCGCCGAGTGGATCTCCGAGTACTACTGCTGCACGCGCGAGCAGGCGGTCGGGGCCATGCTGCCGGCCGTGGTGCGGATCGGCAAGGTCAAGAAGCAGGTGCGCCGTTTCGTGCGCGTCAACCCGGATGCGGACCTGGGCACTGTGCTGCCGAAACTGGAGAAGCGCGCGCCCAAGCAAGCCGCGGTCATCCAGGCCCTGGTGCGACACGGCGAGATGCTCATCGCGCGTCTCGAGCAGGAGTGCGGCGCGGATGCGACGGTCGTGCGGCGCCTGGCGAAACGCGGCCTGGTCGTCATCGAGGAGCGCGTCGTGGCGCGCGACCCGTTCGCGGACGACGTGGTCCTGCCGACGCAACCGCACACCATGACCGCGGAGCAGCAGCAGGCGCTGGACGTCGTCTGCGCCAGCGTCGAAAAGCAGGTCCCGAGGGTCGTCCTGCTGCACGGCGTGACCGGCAGCGGCAAGACGGAGGTGTACCTGCAGGCCATCCACCGCTGCATCGAGCTCGGCCGCGAAGCCATCGTGCTGGTCCCCGAGATTTCGCTGACCCCGCAAACGGTCGAGCGCTTCCGGGCCCGGTTCGGCGACCATGTCAGCGTCCTGCACAGTGGCCTGACCGACGGCGAGCGGTTCGACGAGTGGACGAAGGTGGACGAGGGGCGCTCCCGGATCGTGGTCGGTGCGAGGTCCGCACTGTTCGCGCCGTTCCGGAACCTGGGTCTGATCGTGGTCGACGAGGAGCACGAGAACACGTACAAACAGGAAGAAGCGCCGCGGTATCACGCCCGCGACGTGGCCGTGGTCCGGGGGCACATGGAGAAAGCCACCGTGGTGCTGGGGACGGCTACGCCGTCGCTGGAGTCTATCCGCAACTGTCAGGTCGGCAAGTACGTCCTCACCGAGCTGCGGTCGCGCGTCGACAACTGCCGGATGCCGCTCATGGAACTGGTCGACATGCGCGCCGAAGCCATGCTGCGGGGGCGGACACAGGTGTTTTCGCGCCGATTGGCCGACCTGATGCGGGAGAAGCTCGAGGCCGGCGAACAGACGATCCTGTTCCTGAACCGCCGCGGCTACGCCACTCAGTTGCTGTGTCCCAAGTGCGGATTCGTGGCCATGTGCGCGGAGTGCAGCACGCCGTGCACCTACCACCGCGGCCACGAGACCCTGTGCTGCCATCTGTGCGGTCATGTCGAAACGGCGCCGCAGCGCTGTCCGCAGTGCCACGACCCGGCGATTCGCTACCTGGGTCTGGGCACGGAAAAGGTCGAGGAGATCACCCGCAAACTCTTCCCGCACGTCGAGATCGGACGCATGGACTCGGACACCATGACGGCGCGCGACTCGTACACCAAGATGTTGACCGCGTTCCGGACCGGCAAGGTTCGAATCCTGATCGGCACACAGATGATCGCCAAGGGCCTGCATTTCCCGAACGTCACCCTGGTCGGGGTGATCTTCGCCGACCTGTCGCTGCACCTGCCGGACTTCCGTTCCGCGGAGCGGACGTATCAGCTCCTGACCCAGGTCTCGGGCCGCGCCGGCCGCGGCGAAGTGCCCGGCCGCGTGGTCGTGCAGACCTACACGCCGTTTCACCCCGCGCTGCAGTACGCGGTGGAGCACAACGGCGCTGCCTTCTATGCCGAGGAGATGGAGGCCCGCGTCGCGCTCGGATTCCCGCCCGCAGCACACATGGTCGCGGTCCACTTCCGCAGCAAGGATGAGCGGCTGGCGCTGCAAGCGGGCGAGGCCATGGCGCAGCGGCTGCGCGGCTGCCTCGAACCCCAGGTCAAGATGGCCGGCCCCATGCCGGCGCCGATCGCCCGCGTCCGGTCACAGTACCGGTACCAGCTCACCTTGCGGACAACGAACATCATGCGACTGGTCCGCACGCTGCGGCCGCTGGTCATGGAGGCGCGCGCCACCGACGAGGTGCACATGCACGTCGACGTCGATCCGCTGTCGCTGCTGTGACCGCGGGCGGTCAGGAAAACGGGTCGAGAACGCGCAAGCCGCCTTTCGCGAAGTCGCGAGTGTTGCGCGTGACCATCGTGAGGTCGTGGACCAGCGCTGTGGCCGCGATCATGCTGTTCTTCACCGGCATGGCCTGACCGGCAACACGCAGGTCGGCGAGAAGACGTGCCCAACGCCGTCCAGTGGCCGCGTCCCAAGACAGGCAGTGGATGCGACGGATCCCCTCGGCAAACCACTGTTCGAGTCGACGACGACGCTGCCCGGGCGGGAGAAGGAGGATGCCAAACTCGATCTCGCCGAGGATAATCGAGTCTACGGCGAACTCCGCCTCGTGGCGACGCAGCCACTCGAGCGCCTTCGGGTTCGGGTGCGGCTTGGTCCCCTCGCTGAGTACGTTGGCGTCGACAAGGTAGGTCATAGCGTGTCGGTGGACTCGGATTCGATGGGAGTGAAAAAGCCTTTTACCGGGCAGGCGAGCAACCAGTCCACGAGCCCCTCGTTCGGGCGCGGTTCCTGGCGCACCAGACGGTACTCGCCGCGGTCCACCCGCTCGACGATGAAGCGCTGGCCTGCCGAAATCCCATCCTGATGCCGGATCTCGGCCGGGAGCACGACCTGGCCCTTGCTGGATATCGTTGTGACCATACGAAGTAAGATAGCGTCTTACGGCAGATAGGTCAAGGCGCGCCCGCGACCTGTGCAATAAACGGACCAGGGTCCGTCCCTTTCCGACAGTACCCCGTACCGCGGGCGCCCCCCCACCCGCTCCACGGCACGCACGCAGCCCAAGGCTCGGATAGCAGGCGGAGGGCCGCCTGCGGTACTGCCGGCCAGACAGAGCCGGCCTGGGCTGGTGCCGCGACCTACTCAGTCTCGCCCCGCTTATTGCACAGGTCAAAAATCCACAGAGAGAAAAAAGGGGCCGTGAGCGCCAGGATACGCCCGTTCGTAGTGGGCTCGCAGTGCGCGTTAACGAAGTGGAGCGCCAAGAGCCCATCTGGCGTGTTGGGGAAAGTCTCGCTAAGAAGCCGGACGGGTTGCGGCGGCGCGGGGATGGTGTCTTGCCCGGCGGACAACCGCCGGGACTGCGACACCACTACGAGCGGCGCGGACTGTAGGTGCACGGACGCGGCAGCCGGGACGCATGGCTCAGCGCCCGGCTGCGTTGCGGCGGAACTGGCTTGGGCTCATGCCGACGTAGCGCCTGAAGACCTCGGCGAAATGCTGGCTGGTCGAGAACCCCAGCCGGAAGGCAATGTCAGTGACCGTCAACCGCGCGTCGACCAGCATTTCGCAGGCCCGTTCGCAGCGCATGCGCCGCAGGTAGTCGCCCGGGGTCATTCCGCTCTCCGCCTTGAACCGCTCCGAGAAGAAGGCGGCGCTGACGCCGAGCCGGGCCGCGAGCGCCGGAATGCTTGATGGGCCACTGAGATTCCCACTCATGAGCCGTCGCGCCTCCTCGAACAGGCTCGCGCCTCGGGTCCCGCCATCACCGCAACCGAGCGATCGGACGGCGCTGACGATGAGCTGGCTGGAGGCCGTCCGGCAGAGAGCGCGCGGCAACGTGCCCTTGCCGCCGGCACACTTCACCGCCAGCGCGTCGTGGAGCAACTCGAAACTCTGGCGCAGGTTCGCGTCCGCCCGCCACACCCGGTTCCCAGCCCGCGACAGCTCTGTGCCGATCTCCTCCAGCTCCGCGGTGGTGAACCCCGAGCCTTTCACGGCCCCTGCCGCGCCGGGTGCGAACACGAGCCAGAAGAGGCGACTCGGGGCGATGACCCGGTACTTGCCATGGTGCACGACATCGGATTGAATCAGCGCTGCCGAACCGCCGACGAGACGGAGCTCCGTGCCGCCCTGCAGCACCCATACCGTCTCGCCCTCGGAGATGTAGGTCAGCTCAAATCCCTTGTGGGCGTGCGGTTCAAGGCCCAGCGTCCTGCCGAGATGGTCGAACCCGCCGCCTTGAAGCAGCGGCGTCCCGATCCACGCGGCATCGAAGGTCATCCGTCCTTTTCTTCGCTCCCTGGGCATGTGCGGAATTCTCAACCCGATATTTATGGACGACACCAACCCTGCCGTATGATAGAGTTTCGTTCAGTAACAAGCAAGATCCGCTGCGAAAAGCCAGCCTGAGCCGCGACGGGTCCAACAAAGGAATCCAACCATGACGCCACGAGAGATCGTTCGACGCACCATCGCCTTCGAGTCGCCATCGCGCCTGCCGCGCAGCTTTCCGCAGGAGTTCGGCAATGACTTTGCCGGCGTCGGCATGAGCCCGTCACCCGATGCCCGACCGTCTGGGAAGAACGGCCTGGAGACCGATGAATGGGGCGCGGTCTGGGAGAACATCGGCATCTGCAACCTCGGCGAAGTCAAGGAATTCCCGATCAAGACGTGGAATGATTTCAAAACCCTGAAGGTCCCCGATATCACGAGTCCGGCGCGTTGGACGACCCTCGCCGGCGCCCGTGCCAGGGCTGGCGACAAGTACCTGATGGCAGGGGGGATCTCGCTGTACGAGCGCGCCCATTTCCTTCGTGGGCTCGAGAACCTCTGGATGGACATCTACGACGATCGGGAGAACCTGGAGAAGTTGCTCGATATCCTGGTCGACATGAACCTCTATGCCATCGGACGCTACAAGACCGAAAATCCCGACGGCTACATGTTCTGTGACGACTGGGGACTGCAGAACCGGTTCATGATCTCGCCCGCCTCGTGGCGCGAGATCTGGAAACCGCGCTACGCCAAAGTCTACCAGGCGGCGCACGAAGCCGGCATGCAGACGCTCCTGCACAGTTGCGGCCACATCGTGGAGGTGCTCGACGATCTCATCGAGGCCGGACTGGACGTCATCCAGATGGATCAGCAGGAGAACATGGGGCTGGACCTGCTGGCGCAGCGCTTCAAGGGACGGATCGCGTTCTGGTGCCCCGTCGACATTCAGAGCGTGATGTGCCACGGTACGCTCGATGACGTTCGCAGATACTGCTGGGCGCTCTCCGACAAGCTCGGCACGCCCCGGGGCGGCTTCATGCCCAAGTGGTACGGCGACCCCAAGGGCGCCGGACACACCATGGAGGCCGTCAACGCGATGTGCGCGGAATTCCTGAAGGTCTCCGACGCCGCATTCGGGAAGAACTGAGCCACACGTCAGCGACGCTCGGGCGTCGGGCCGGACGGTCATAGGTTGATGTCTCTCACGGTCCGCCCCGCCGCCACGGTTCTTGCATGCCTGCCACCGCGGCCTCGCGAAGGCAGGCACCCGTGGGGCGTCGCCGGGGCAGTACCGCGGGCGGCCCTCCGCCTGCCTTTCCGAGCCTTGTGCCGCGTGCGCGTGCCGAGGAGCGGGCGGGAGGCCGCCCGCGGTACTGGCGGAAGGTGCCGGAGCCTAGCCCGTGGCCAGTGCCGCGTCGAGGAACTCGATGATGCCGTCGGCGCGGCGGCGGGCACGGTCGCGTTCGGACGGCGGGGTCACGACGCGGATGGCCGAGGTGCGCAGGTAGTCGCCTTTCAGCGACTGCAGGTGATCCAGGTCCTTCTCGAAGAGCCAGAAGCCGGCGCCGCCGCGGGCCGAGCAAATGCGCACGTCCTTGGGCACGAGTTTCTCGAAGTACGGCATCGCGGCCAGGAGCAGGTCGCCCGGTTCGAACCCCAGCGCCGCCGCCAGCCGGTCCTCGAGGTCCATGACACGGCGGCAGTCGGAGAAGGCACGGCTGAAGAGCCGGAACTTCTCGACCGGCCACTCGCGCACGGCCAGGCCCTTGTCCGAACAGCGCTCGACAAACCCGTACCCCTCCGGCTTGATCACCACGACGCTGCGGTGGAAGCTGCGGTCGTCCAGCCGTGCCACGAGGCGGCGGCCGCGCGCGCTGCGGCCCTGCTGCAGCCAGCCCGTCAACTCGTTATCCGTCATGTCCCACAGGGCTGATGCCGGCCCTCGCCCCTCCGCCAATTCCTCCTGAACGGCGCGCTGGAAAACGCGCTGAATCGCCATGGCTGTCTTGTTCAGGTACCCGTGCTGATGCTGGTACGAGTAGAATTTCTGCACCCGCTTGATGTCCTCGGTGAACTTCTCCTCAATGGCCAGATCGCCGTCTTCCAGCAGGGTGTAGAACTGAACCCGTTCGATGTCTGGTGCGCCGACAAAGCCGATGTGGAGCGCGTCGCGCACCAGGTAATCGAGCTTGTCTGTCCCCAGGTTGCGGTCGCTGACGAAGAGGCCGAGCTGGTCTTTGCCGGCAAGCATGGCCGTCAGGGCGGCGGGGTCGAGGTCGCACTCCCGCAGTGTATCACCCATGGCCTCGAGACACTGGACGCCACGGGTCTTGTGACTGCCGCGCAGGATCGGCTCGATCTGGTGCGAAAACGGGCCATGCCCCACGTCGTGGACCAGCGCGTAAGCGCAGAGGTGACGCCGTGCCTGGCCCTCGATGCGGTGGATCCGACACAGCCGCTGCGTGAGTCCGAGCACCCCGAGACTGTGCTCGAACCGCGTGTGAACCGCGCCGGGAAAGACCAGGAAATTAACACCCAACTGTTTCCGGTGCTTCAATTTCTGGAACAGATCGTGGTCCAGCAACGGCACGAACTCGGCCACATCCACCGGTGGCGACGCCGGAATGCAGATCGACTGCCCGGGGATATTGCCGTTGGTGGTTGCTTGAGCCATGGGTTCCTGCTTCTAGGGGGCTGCGGAGGCGGAGGCACTCGCCGCGGCCCGGCCCGCCGCGACGACGGACGGGGTCGGCAGCGCCAGCAACGGTTCGATGATGTCCAGCGTGCGGTCAATGGCGCCGCGCCACTCCTCGACGACCTGACGGGCGCGGCGGCCGAGCGCGGCGCGACGCGCCGGGCTGGCGAGCAGGTCGCGCACCGCCCCTGTCAACGCGGCGTCGTCCGGCACCGCGATGGACGCGTGTTCCTCGAGGAAAATGGCCGTGACCAGCCGGAAATACTGCATGGCCTCAGGCGGGCCGTGCAGGATCGGTTTGCCGAAGATGGCCGGCTCGATGATGTTGTGCCCGCCCTGCTGCCCGGCCAGGCACTTGCCCACGAAAACCACGTCCGCGGACGCGTAGAAGTTCATCAACTCGCCGGTCGTGTTCACCACCAGAATGTCGACTGGCGGCGGGGTGGCGTCCGTCCCCGGCCTCGGCCGCAGCAACCGGTACGACAGCGAACGCTCCTTGAGCACCGCCTCGACGTCCGCGGTGCGCTCCTGGTGCCGCGGGACAAGGACCAGCTTCAGGGTTGGGAATTCGGCCCGCAGCGTCCCGAACACGTCGGCCACCAGGGCTTCCTCCCCTGCGTGGGTGCTGCCGGCGATCCAGACGACTCGGGCGCTGCCGCCGAAGGCCTCATCCAGGACGGCGCGCTTGTCGGCGCCGGACACGTCCGGGATCTGGTCGAACTTCATCGTGTTGCACCGGTGCACCGGCACGGTGTCGCCGACGACGCGGCGGATGCGCGTCTCGTCCTCAGGGCTCTGGGCGCAGATGGCGGAGAAACGCCCGAAAATGTGACCGAAGAACCAGCGGTGCCGGGCATAGCCCGCCGCCGAACGGTCGGACATGCGAGCGTTGACCAGCACGACCGGAATGCCACGTCGACGCGCCAGGCAAACCAAGTTCGGCCACACCTCGACCTCGAATACGGCCACCATGCGCGGTCGAACCAGGGACAGGACACGCAGCACCGGGATGAAGAAGTCGAGCGGGCAGTAGATGAGCCCGACGTTGGCGGGCAGGCTCTTGCGCGCCGTAGCGTGACCGGTGGTCGTCGTGGTGGACAGCACGAACGTCAACTCTGGGTTCCGCTGCTGCCAGCGCTTGATGAACGTGACCGCCGCCACCACCTCGCCGACGCTGACGGCGTGCACCCAGACGGGCCGGTTCAGCTCGGCCAGCCGCCGCTTCTGCTCGGCACCGTAAAGGCCGAACCGCTCCCAGAAATGACTCGAGAAACCGCCCCGCCGCACCAGCTTGTAGATGAACAGCGGCAGGTACAGCACGAAGGCGACCGGGAACAACAGATTATAGAAGAGCAATCGCATGCCTCAATGAAACGCACGGCGCGCAAAAATCAAGCGCCCCACGGGACCATACGTGCGTCGAGGTCGACGGTTGACCAGGCGGCGCGTGTTACTCCGGGGCGGCAATGGAGTGGCCCCGCGAGGACGCGGGCGCTCCAGGGACTGGCACGGAGGCTGACTTTGGAGCGCCCGCGTCCTCGCGGGCTCCCGAAGCGTCGTGGCCAGTTTCACCTCGGTATGATCGGGCCGTCTGCGGCCCGGGAGGCGTGACGCCTTGCACCCATTCCCGCGAAACCATGGTCACAACCCGGGGATCGGGCTATATTTCATTGCCGGTAACGACTCAGGTAAACCCGAATTGCCGAACCAGAACACGTCCCGATTGCACGACAGCCGGCACAAGAGCGGAAAGGAAATTCCCGATGCAGAATCCAGACCAACTGAGGGCATTGCTGGCGATGGCCGGAGTCGCCGGCATCGCGTTTCTCGTCGTCGTGGGACTGGCCGTCGCGGTCGCAATCTGCTGGTTCCTCTACACCTGCCTGGCGCGCGTGCCGGTCCAGTACCGCCAACAGGAACCGGTGATGGTCTGGCTGCTGCTCATCCCGTGCTTCAATCTGGTCTGGAACTTCTTCGTCTACCCGAAGATTGCGGAGTCGTACAAGGCCTACTTCGACTCGGTCGGCCGAACCGACGTGGGCGATTGCGGCCGGTCCCTGGCGGTGACGTTCTGCATCCTGGCGGTCGTCGGCATCCCCTTGGGAATCGTTCCTTTCATTGGGGGAATCATCAGTTGCTTCCTCGGCCTCGCCAACCTGGTTATCTGGATCCTCTTCATGGTGAAGGCGGTGACCCTGAAAGGGCAGATCCCACTCGACGCCGGGACGGTCGTGACGCCGGCGCCGCCGCCGAGCCAGCCATGACCGATGCCGCGAACAACGCGTCCCGAACCCCATCTTCCGACCGCGCCTCGCTGGCGCTGCGCGCGACTTTTGCGTTGGGCGCTGCCGCCGTGCTGGGGCTCAGCGCCTGGTTCAAGCCGGACGCGCTGCCCAAAGTCGAACTCTGCACGTTTCACCGCCTGACCGGGCTGCCCTGCCCCGGGTGCGGCCTGACCCGCGCCTTCTGCTGCATCACGCACGGCGAGTGGACGGCTGCGTGGCAGTTCAACCCGTTCGGGTACCTGTTCTACGCCGGTTGCCTGATCCTGATCGCCTGGCCCCTCGTAAACCACTTTCGGCCGACCCTCGAACCGCGACTGACCCAGTCGCGCTGGTTCGTCCGCGGCCCACTGCTGCTGCTGGGACTGATGTGGCTCTTCGGCATGGCGCGCATCATCGTGGCCCTGCTCGGCGGCGCGCGAACGTGAGAGCGGGGCGGAGAGGGCCCGCGGAAACGCACAAATGCCAAGAACCGCGGCACCGCTCAGCGGATCCACAGATTGCCAGAAACCGTCCCTCAACTTCCTCGTGAACTTGCTCGATGTCCCATTCCGTGTCCAACCGGGGAAGTCCACGAAGACGTTCGACATGTGCGGGCAAATTCACCCTCGCGGAGAAATGGCGTGCCCCGGCTGCGATGCGATTGAGCGCGCGGTGGCTCGGCGCGTCCCGCGCCGAAGCGGGGTGCGCCAGCCGGCTCTGTCCGGCGACGTTGCTCGCGCGAAGACGGATCGCCGACCGAGGACCTCGGGCCGGGACGGCCCCGAGCACCCTGCTGCGGTCCCGGAGGTCCCGCGCCACTGCCAGCCACGGCCCGCCGCTGCGCGCCGCGGCCGCTACGGCATCGCGCCAACCGACCTGGCAGAGTTGTCTTGCGACCGCACTCCGCGACTTTCTGACCAATGTTAATAGTTTTGGACTATTTCATCGCATACACGTTTAATGTACAGTCTGAGGTAATGGCATAGATTACGATAACTCTGAGACTTACCCAAGGACGACAATCCCCATGAAACGCATTCTGGTTACAGGCACGGAAGGCGAAGTCGGCAGTGCGCTGCTGCCGCAACTGGCCAAGCGCTACGACGCGACCGGGTTCGACATCCGGCCGCACACCGGAAGCATGAAGGCGCTGCAGGGCGACCTGACCAAGGCTGCGGACATCGCGGCCGCGGCGGAGGGCATGGACGCGATCGTGCACATGGCCGCGCTGCTGTGCCGGAACGAGGCGGACCGGTCCATCGACCTGAACGTGAAAGCGACGGCCAACGTGCTGCAGGCGGCGGTGGACAAGGGCGTGCGGCGCGTGGTGTACTGCAGCACGGTGTGGGCGTCCGGGCACGGGGCTACGGAACCGTACCTGCCCATCGACGAAGCGGTGCCGTGCCAGCCGGTCTGCATGTACGGTCAGACCAAGTGGCTCGGCGAACTGATGGTGGACTGGTACGCACGCATGCACGGGCTGCAGGCGGTCATCATCCGGTTCTGCGGCTATCACCACGTCAAGGGCTACAACACCGACGGCACGATCGACTGGGCCAACGCGGACATCCCCGGGCTGTTCGGGCGCTACCTCAATGCCGGCCACAAGCTGATGAACCCGGCCGACCTCGGCACGGCGTTCGGCCAGGCGCTGGAGAAACCGGACGCGGCCGGGCACCGGTTCATTGTCGGCGTCAGCACGCCGTACGTGGCATCCGATGCCGCAGGATTGAAGTCGGTACCGGGCGCCATCGTTGAACGCTACTACCCGGGCGTGCCGGCACTGCTCGAGTCACTGGGGATCGCGTTGCCGTCCATGCCGTACTTCTTCTCGCACGAGAAGACCCGCACGCAACTCGGCTTCCGCAGCCAGCACGACCTGGGCGACCTGGCCCGGCTGTGCCGACAGTGGCAGGCGAGCCGGTAGCCGGTGCGCTCCCATTCCCGGCGCGTCGGCCACCACTGCGTCACTGAGTCACTGAGTCATTGCGTCACGCCTGCGGCCACGGGCCTCCTGAACACCGAACCCCAGCCCCCGAACCCCGCGCCCGGACACTTGCGTCAAGACACGCACATGAAAGGCTTCACTGACATGTCACGCGTATCCATCTCGAAGGTCGGCACTGACGTGGACGCGGCGTTTGCGCTGGCCATGGAGCGGGCCGGTTGCGTGGGCGTGATCAAGGCGGGCAACCGCGTCGTCATCAAGCCGAACTGGAACGCGTGCGCCATCGCGGGCTCGACGAAGCTCGCGGTCGTGGTGGCGGCGTGCCGGTGGGCGCAGGCGCAAGGTGCGGGCGAGGTCATCGTCGGCGAAGGGCCGGTGCCCGTGGGGCGTGAAAAGATCGAGAGTTATCTCGCGGCCATGGGCGCGCATGCGGCCCTGGCCGCGATCGGCGTGCGGTTCGTGCTGTTCGACGACGCGGAGCACGTCCTGTTCCGCGACCGCGAAAACCTGCCGCCGGAGATCGGCATTGCTAAGCTCGCACTGGAGTGCGATGTGCTCATCAATATCCCCATCCTGAAGGTGCACAGTTGCTGCCTGACGACGCTGTGCGTGAAGAACCTCAAGGGCTGCCTGCGCCCTCCCGACAAGATGGCGTTCCACCGCGTCGGACTGCTGCCGGCGGTGGTCGCCCTGAACCGGCTCGTCCCGTCGCAGATCAATGTGGTCGATGCGATCGAGGCGATGGAGGGCGATCACAATCGCGGTCGGCTGGTGCCGCTCGGGCTGCTGATCGCCAGCCGCGACCGCGTCGCCGCGGACGCGGTCGCCAGTGCGCTGATCGGGCTGCCCTCGGGCAAGGTGCCGCTGCTGAAGATGGCGGCGGAAGCGGGCTTGGGCGAGCACCGGGTCGAGAAACTCGAGATCGCGGGCGAACCGCTCGTGCCGCAGCGGCTCGAGTTTCCGCAGGACTCGCTGAAACGCCATTACCCCGACCTGGACATCCAGGACGACGGGGCGTGCAGCGCCTGCCAGGCAGCGCTGATGGACGGACTCTACGTCGCAGGCGGAAACCGCAAGGTCAAGAAGGTCGCCATGGGCGCGAAGTCGAAGCCGGCAGAGGACGCGCTGGTGCTGGGCAAGTGCCTGAGCAAACACTTCGCCACGCACGCGCACGTGCCAGGCTGCCCACCCGATGGCACCGCGGTGGCGTGCGCACTGCAGGGGTGTGTCCCGGAAGCGTAGGGCGGGGGCCTGCCCCCACACCCCCGCCGGGGAGTGAGTCACTCCCCGGACCCCACGGTGTTGGGCGCACGGACGACGGCCGCCCGAACCCGGCCGTCGTCCGTGCGCCCGGTGGCCGCCGCTGGCGCGCAGGTCGGGAAGCCGCAGAGCAGGCAGGGTAGGGACGATGTGGTGCGCCAGAGCGAGGCCGCCGTGTGTTGCCAGACGATTGGAGTGCTCCATCGCGTTGGCTCAGACAGACGGCGTTTCGGAGTGCGGTGGCAAGTCCGCCACGGGCGGCGCGACACCGCTTTGGCTGAGACGTGTTGCCCGCGCGATGCACCACAGCCAAAGCGGCGTCGCCGTCCTGCTGTCCGGCATGACTCTGCCGCCGCGCTCCACATGGCGTAGCTCGGATCCAAGCCCTTTCGAGGAGGCTGACGCCCAATGACTCCGCGAGTCCAGAAGTTGTTCACGCATGCTAAATTGCGGCGCGGTTCGTTCTGGATGCGCCGGACCTGGTGGGGTGACTCGCTGCGCGCCACCGCAGGGCGACCGCCTGCCGTGCGGCTCGCGCTGGCCCTCGAGAACCTGCTCCGCAACATTCCGATCGAGATCCAGGCCGGCGAGCTGATCGTCGGCATGCACCCGGAAACCGAGCCACCCACGAACCCGCCGGCGGGGGCGTCACTGATGCCGAGCCAGGACCCGCTGCGTCTGCCCGAGGAACGCGCCGCACTGCGCGGGGGCGTGTTCACCTCCGCGCACAAGACCGGCCACCTGACGCCGAATTTCCGGCGCCTGCTCGAATCCGGTATCGACGGTCTGTTGCAGCAGGTCGAGGCGCCGCACCCCGACGCGACGGAAGCGCAGCGGATCGAGCGCGAGGCCATGGCCATCGTGCTGCGCGCCGCATCACACTTCATTGAGCGCTATGCCGAGTTGGCGCAGGGCCTCGTGGCGCGCGAGGCCGACCCAGCCCGGCGCCAAGAACTGGAGACGATCACCGCGGTCTGCAGGCACGTCGCGCATGCACCGGCTCGGAGCCTGCACGACGCGCTGCAGCTCGCGTGGTTCGCGTTCCTGATCGAGTGCATGGAAGAGGGCGAAGGCACGGCCGCGTTCGCGCTCGGACGGTTCGACCAGTACCTCTGGCCGTACTGGAAAGCGGACCGCGACGCGGGCCTGTCCCGCGAGGCCGCGACAGAACAGGTCGCCTGCTTCTGGGTCAAGCTCAACGAGTTTACCGGCCTCAATGTCCTGAACCTGACGATTGGCGGCACGGCCCGCCCTGGAGCAGCCTCCGCGCCGGAGTACCGCCTTCAGGCGGAAGTGGCAGGCGAGCTTGAGCGAGCCGATCCCTGGCCGCTCGCTGAAGCGTCGCCACAACTTCCGCCTGAAAGGGCGTGTCGGGCTAGTGCGGCAGCAGGCTTTCAGAGCGGCGGGAGCGGCTCGCTCCCGCATGCCGGACCGACGTGTCCCGGCGAAGTGCCTGCACGAAGCCGGAGCCGGTCCGGCCACGTTGGGCGTGGTTGCGCATCTGAGGTGGCCAAATCGACACGCCCTGAAAGGCGGAACTCAGGCCAAGGCATCCGAGTCTTGCCGCGAGATGACCAGGGGTACCCTCAGCCGGCAGGTGCTGGCGCCGATGCGGTCAACGAACTCTCCTACGTCTGCCTGGACCTGATGGGCGAGTTCCGCAGCTTCATTCCCAGCCTCTCCGTGCGCTGGCATCCGACCATTGACCGCACGTTCTTCCGTCGCGCCACGAAACTCGCCACCCAGGGGTTCGGACAGCCGGCGATCTACGGTGACCCGGCGGCCATCCGGGCGATGACCGCGGCTGGCGTCGCGCCGCAGGACGCCGTCGACGTCGTGCCCGGCGGTTGCGTCGAACTGGGCGTCGAGGGCTGCTGTCACCCGTGGGTCGGGAACTTCTTCAACCTGCCCAAGTGCCTGGAATTGGCGCTGCACGACGGGGTCGACCCGCGCACCGGCGAACGTCTAGGGCCGGCCACCGGCACGCCCGCAACACTCGACACGTTCGAGAAGCTCTGCGCCGCCTACGAACAGCAGGTGGCGTACTTCCTCGAACTGATGGCGCGCTCGGACAACACGACCGATTCGCTGGCCGGCGAGTTCAGCCCGTTCCCGTTCCTCTCCGCGATCGTCGATGACTGCATCGCGCGCGGCAAGGACATCACCCAGGGCGGCGCACGGTACAACTTCACCGAGGTGCAGGGCATCGGGCTGGCACACGTCGTCGACTCGCTTCTGAACGTGCGCCGACTCGTGTACGACACCGGCGAGATGACGATGGAACAACTGCTGACCAAAGTGGATGCGAACTTCGCAGACGACGAGCCGCTCCGCCGCCGCCTGCAGTCGCTGCGCCCCGCGTACGGCGACGGCGCCGCGGAGACGCAGGACCTGGCGCGGCGCGTGGCGCACGGGTTCTTCTCCGGCGTCGAGCGCTCGACCAATCCGCGCGGCGGCCCGCACCGAGCCGGACTGCTCGTCTGGACGCTCTATCACGACTGGGCCGACTGCGTCGGGCCGCTGCCGGACGGGCGGCGCCGCGGCGAGGCGCTGGTCTCGAGCATCGGCCCGCGCGGCGAGGTCGCCATCGACAGCCCCACGTCGATCCTGCACGACGTCACCGCGTTCGATCACTGGCGCTGCACCGGCGCGCTGACGCTCAACCTGCGGTTCAGCGCCGATGCGGTCGCGAACGACAGCGGCCTGGAGGCACTCGAGTCGCTGCTGCGCGTCTACTTCGAGAAGGGCGGGCTACAGGTGCAGATCAACGTTGCGGACAGCGCACTCCTGCGCGAGGCCAAGGCGAACCCGACCGCGCACGCCGACCTGGTCGTACGCGTCAGCGGCTTCGCGGCGCGCTTCACGACCCTCGGCGCGCGCATGCAGGACGAGATTATCGCCCGCGCGGAGCTGCGAACCGGGGCGTGAGACAAAGCCGCAATCCGGAGACCGGCCGCCAAGAGACGCAAGGGACGCAGGGGGGGATCGCTTCCCGCTGCAGGCTTGGCGGAGGCGGCTGGAGATCCGGTCGTCCGCGACCGGTGCGACGGGTTCCGCCCTCGCGGACTACCACCTCATCGCCTGCCGGAAACACGTCCTCGCCTGTTCGACCGTCTTGGCCGGCGATTCAGCCCGCTGCCAGGCGCCGCTGGTGGACGCGAACACATCGACCCGCGCCTGAGTGTCCGCTTGCCGGCAGTAGGACCTGACCGCTTCCTCGATGACCCGTTTCTTGGGGATCCGCCGTTCGTAGGCGAGCCGATCAATCAGCGTGATGACCGCTTCGTCAATCCGTGTAGAGAGCACCTTGTCCATACGCCTGCCCCGCTTTCCTGGTTACACCGCTACAGACGTAAGAAATATGACGTAAAAAAGCAGAGACTGCAACGCCTGACCGCTGAGCGACGGTAATGCGTCAGCGCCCCCCGGGCGGCGGACCGCCCGATCATACCCATGTGAAACTGCC
>MHBL01000053.1 GCA_001803235.1 Lentisphaerae bacterium RIFOXYA12_64_32 | reverse complement strand
GAGGACGCGGGCGCTCCAAGTCGGCACGCATCCAAACTGGAGCGCCCGCGTCCTCGCGGGCTCCGGGGCCGCAGTTTCATGGGAGTCGCGGGTGCACGGTTGGGCGGAAGATGAGCAACGTGGCGGGAGCGGCTCACTCCCGCGGGTGTCGGAGCGAGCCGCTCCGACCACTTTAGGCGTCAGCCCAGGTCAGACTTCGACCTTATCTCCACCCGCGACTCCCATGTTACACGCGACTGGACGCCGTTTGTGTACAGTCCCGCCCGACGGGCGGGACTGTCCGGGTGACGCGCGGCCCCCAGAGCAGGCTAAAGCCTGTACACAAACGGTACGGCGAGTAACACGTACGTATGAACGGCCGGTCCGCCGTCTGGGACGTGCTGACGCATTGCACGAAAACAGTCGTATTATATTGACAACACTACGAAGATCGTATACTGTATCGATATAGCTACGATAACAGGAGATATGTCAATGAACATCGGGACAATTCGTGAAGTCAAGGGGCACGAGTATCGGGTCGGGCTCACGCCGTGCTGCGTCAAGGAGTACCGGGAACACGGGCACGAAGTAGCCGTGGAGTCCGGCGCCGGCGCCGGCGCCGGGTTCAGCGACGCGGAGTATGCTGCGGCCGGGGCGCGCATTGTCGAGAACCGCGAGGAGGTGTTTGATAGTGCCGACATGGTGGTGAAAGTCAAAGAGCCGTTGCCACAGGAGTACGACCTGATCCGCGAGGGGCAGATCTTGTTCACCTATCTGCACCTCGCGCCTGCACCGGACCTGGCCCGCGCGCTCCTGGCGCGCAACGCCAGGGCTGTGGCCTACGAGACCATCGAACTGGCCGACCGGAAGCTGCCCTGCCTGAAGCCCATGAGCGAGATTGCCGGGCGCCTGTCCGTGCAGGAGGGGGCGAAGTACCTGGAGAAGCCGTTCGGCGGGCGAGGCGTGCTCCTGGGCGGCGTGCCCGGCGTGCGGCGCGGGCGGGTCGTCATTCTCGGCGCGGGCACGGTGGGGACGAACGCCTGCAAGATGGCGGTCGGCATCGGCGCGGACGTGACCGTTCTGGACGTCAACGCTGACCGGCTGGAATACCTCGACGACATTTTCGGGGCGCGGATCAACACGTTGTACAGCACCCCCGGCAACATTGAGTCGGCGGTGGCGGACGCGGACCTGGTCATCGGTGCGGTGCTCATTCCAGGTGCGTCCGCGCCGAAGCTGATCCGTCGCGAGCACCTCCGGCGCATGCGTCCCGGGTCCGTCATTGTTGACGTGGCGGTGGACCAGGGCGGCTGCATCGAGACCACGCGGCCGACGACGCATGAGAATCCCGTCTTCGTCGAGGAGGGGGTGGTGCATTACTGCGTCGCGAACATGCCCGGCGCCGTGCCCGAGACATCGACCGTGGCGCTCACCAGCACCACGCTCAAGTACGGCCTGCTCATTGCCGACCAGGGGTTGGAGAAGGCCAGTCAGCTCTCGCCGCCGCTCGCCCGGGGGGTGAACCTCTATGGCGGGCATTGCGTCCATCCGAGTGTTGCGCAAAGCCTCGGCATGGCCTATACTTCACTGGAGTCGCTTTTGTCGTGAGGGACCATGCAGCCGGACGCGACGGACTGGAAAATCATCCATCTGCTTTCCGAAAAGCACATGTCCAACACCGACATTGCCCGTGAGCTGGGCTTGTCGGAGGGGACGGTCCGTCAGCGCCTCAAGCGGCTGCAGAGCGACGGGATCCTGAAGATCAAGGCGTTGCGCAATCCGAGCCTGCTGCAGGGGCAGCAGATCGCTTATGTCGCGGCCAACGTCTCCGAATCGCGCCTGCTCGACGCCAAGGCGCGCGAGATCGCCGCGCTCGAACACGTCATGTCCGTCTCCATCCTCTCGGGCCAGTACGACCTGATCCTCGAAGTGCTGATCGACTCCAACAACGGCCTGATCCGCTTCCTGACCGAGGAACTCTCGACGGTGGACGGGCTGCGCAAGACGGAAACCTTCCTGATCCTGCGCAGCTACAACAAGTGGATCTGAGCCGCGGACAGACGCCGCCATACACGCAGTTGCGGCCGAGGCTCGTAGTCCCGCCTTTAGGCGGTCTTCGTTCACCGTGGTTTCACGCGCAATCCGGACCGCGTAAACGCGGAACTACAAGCCTTGTACTCCCGCTTCTTGACGGTGCGGGTGAATGCGCGCATCAGCTCCTACGTTGACGCGCATGCCTCGCGAGGCGGTTGGCAGGCGTGCAGCAGTTCGACAGCGAGGGCTGGTTCGAGGCGGTAGCGCGAGCCGCGACCCTGGAAGAAGCCGTGCTCGCGGACCATGTGCACGGAGAGCGGCGTCAGCACCAGGCGGTGCGGACCGAACTCGATCGTCAACTCACCTTTGCGGTTGCGGACTCCGCACGCGAACGGGCACGGTGTGCGGCCCATGCCCTCGATGACCCGGGCCTTCACGGCGCCCCCGAACAGCGTCACCTGCGTCTCCAGCCCCGCCTCCGCGGCGGCGAAGATTTCCTGCAGCACCTCCCCTACCCTCTGCGCCGTCACGCCGGCCGCAGCCAGGACGGCCTCGTCATCCGCCACGATATCGGCCAGCGGCCGCGAATCGTCGCCGAGAAAACCGTCGCGCGACAAGACGCCGGCTTCCATGCGCTGGCGGACTTTGGTTTCGGCCGGGTTCGGTTTCATGATCGGTGCCTCAGGCAAACTTGTCGAAACTGATGCGGTCGGCGGGCAGCCCATGCTGCGTGAGCACCTTGACGCAGGCGTCGCACATACCGGGCGAACCGCACAGGTACGCTTCCTTGTCGGCGCAGTCCGGGTAGTGACGCCCGACCACATCGGTGATGAGACCGCGTTCGCCGTCCCAGTTGTCGCCGGGCTGCGGTTCGCTCAGCGCCGGGATGAAGCGGAAGTCGGCCAGGTTCTTCTCGAACTCGCGCAGGCGCTCGAGCAGGAACAGGTCGCGAACGGCACGGGCGCCGAAGAAGTAACGAATGCGGCGCCGGCTCTGCTGGCGCTGCAGTTCGGCGAGGAAACTCAAGAACGGGGCCATGCCGCTGCCGCCGGCGATGAAGATCATCTCGTGCTCGGTGTCGTGCAGCCGGAATTCGCCGTACGGACCGTTCAACCGGACCTCGTCTCCGACCTTCAGCAGCGTGAACACCCAGGTGGTGCAGATGCCGTTCGGGACCAGGCGAATGATGAGGTCCAGGTGGCGGTCGGCGGTCGGGTCCGAGGCGATCGAGTAGGCGCGGTACACCGGGTCGGGGTTCTTGCCGTACACCGGCGTCTGGAGTTGGACGTACTGCCCGGGCACAAAGCTGATCGTCTCCGGGTCGAGGAGTTCGAGCCGCAACCGCTTGATGTCGTACGTCAGTGGCTCGAGCGCCGCGACCCGGGCGCGGAACTGGCGGATGGCGAAGAGGTGCCGCGGCACCTCGATGTCCATGTCCTCGCGCACCTTGAGCTGGCAGGCGAGCCGGGTCCCGGCCGCGCGCTCGGCGTTCGAGAGGTGCGGTTCCTCGGTCGGCAGCAGCGAACCGCCGCCGCGCGTGACCTTCAGTTTGCACAGTCCGCAACTGCCACGGCCGCCGCACGCCGACGGAATGAACAGTTTCTCGCTGCCGAGCAGGCTCAGCAGCGTCTCGCCGCCCGGCCCGACGATCGTCTTCTCGCCGCCGTTGATCCGGATGGTGCGCGTCCCGTAGTTGTTCAGGACGCGGTCGGCAACCACGAGCAGTGCGGCCAGCACGCCGCACAGGGCGCACAGCGCCCCGACCGCCACCCAGAACAGGACCCAGCCCGAGAGCATGCGAGATGTCCCTTTTGCAGTGTCAGCGGTATCGCATCGACTGTGTTGCGCTGTCGCGGTCCGGGGGGTGACGCAATGACCTAATGACGCAGTGACTCAGTGACCGTCGCCCCACGACACCCGACGCTCGACACCCAGCACTCCGTGCCACCGACCTCAGAACTTGATCATGCCACTGAACCCGACAAAGGCCAGCGCGATGATGCCGGTAATGATCAGCGTGATCCCGGCGCCCTGCAGGCCAGCCGGGATTTTGTCGGTCTTCAGCCGTTGCCGGATCCCGGCCATGAGCAGGATGGCGAGCATCCAGCCGAAGCCGCTGCCGGCGCCGAACACCAGGCACTGCCAGAACCCGTACCCGGCCTTGTTCAGCATGAACAGCGACACGCCGAGAATAGCGCAATTCACGGTGATCAGCGGAAGGAAGATCCCGAGCGCAAAGTACAGCGGCAACGACACGCGCTCCACGACCATCTCGACCAATTGCACAAACGCCGCAATGACGACAATGAAGATGATCAGTTCGAGGAACTCGATGCCGAGCGGCACGGTGATGAACCGGTGCACGAGGTAGTTCAGCCCGGCGGTGGCAGTCGTGACGAGCGCGACAGCCACGCCCAGCCCGAGACTGGTCTTCATCTGCCGCGAAATGGCCAGGAACGAGCACATGCCCAGAAAGCGCGTCAGTAGGATGTTGTCGGTGAACGCGGCGGCCAGGAAGATCACCAGAAGCTGCAGCAGCAGCCCGTGTTCGGGCGCGCCCGGCGTGGCGGTGGCAAGCAGCGGCGTGATCACTTGGCACCTCCGGTGTTGGCGGGTTTCACGACGAAACTGTTGGCCAGCCACGCCACCAGGGCGAGCATGAAGAAGGCGCCCGGCGGCATGACCAGAATGGTCCACTGGTGCCACCACAGGTCGAGCCGCGGCAGAGTGAAGCCGAGGAGCGTGCCGAACCCCGCCACCTCGCGCACCACCGCAATGCTGAGCAGGACCAGGCTGTAGCCGATGCCCGCGCCGAGACCGTCACAGAACGACGGCAGCGGCGGGTTCTTGCAGGCGTACGCCTCGGCCCGACCCATGATGATGCAGTTCGTGATGATCAGCCCGACGTACGGGCCAATGACCTTGTGCACCTCCGGGAAGAAGGCGCGAATGGCGATGTCCACCACGATCACGTACGCGGCCGCGATCAGAACCTGGACCATCATCCGCACCTGCTTGGGCGTGTAGTCACGCAGCAACGACACGGTCAGGCTGGTCAGCGCGGTGGCGAAGATCAGCCCGCCGCACATCAGCAGCGTGTTCAGCACCAGATTGGTGACGGCCAGCGTCGAACAGATGCCGAGGACCTGGCGGAAGACGGGGTTGTCCTGCCACAGGTTCTTCAGCAGTGCGGTCCCGCTGGCAGAGTTCTTGAACGACATCAGGCGCCTCCGTCTTTCCGTGCCGCTACGGCGGGCGTAGCGGCGGCCATGGCGCGCTGGAATCGGGTCAGGTGCTCGTTCAGGATGCGCTCCATGGCCAGGCAGGTCTGGGTCGCACCCGTGATGGCGTGAAGGTTGCGGCCGTACGTCGGCGAGCCCGGCTCGGGCGGGGATGCCGTCAGGTAGAGCGCCTTGCCGTCGACCACGGGCAGAACCCGGATCCCGGCGGCGAACTGGTCCATGAAGACCGGTTCGACGATGCGGCCGCCCAGACCCGGCGTCTCGGAGTGCGAGAGGATGACGATGCCGATCGTCTTCTGGCGGTCCGCGGACACCGCAATGAGCCCCTCGATGGGGGCCCAGAACCCGAGGCCGCGGAACCGGACGGCGTAACCGACGAGCTGCGTCCGCGCGTCGTCGGCATAGGCTTGAATCAGCGGCGTTTCCCAGCCGGTCTCGGGGTCGCGCAGGGTGCGCGACTCGTCGATCCGGCGCTGCACGAGCCCGACCACCTCGGCGGCCGTGAGCTGCGCCGGGTCGCCGAGCCGGAACAGGCGCACCAGCGCCTCTTGCCGGACGAGCTTTTCGTTCCGCTCGACGATCGGCCGGGTGGCCAGGTTCAGCCCGGTCACCGCAGTGCCGAACAGCGCGGCCAGGCCGACCATGAATCCGACAATGTAGGCCGGGTGCCGCTTGTTCATGGCGCCTGGCCCTCCGCGGCGGCCGGCGCGGTGCGTGCCGCGCGCCAGTCCGTCCAGGCCCGGGCCAGCAGGTCCAGGGTCGGCCCGACCGTGTTGCCGAGCAGGATGGCGAACCCGACGCCTTCGGGAAACACCGCTTTCCAGCGGAAGAACACGATCATGAACCCGATGAACAGGCCGTAGGCGAATTGTGCCGCCGTCTCCTTGGGCGCGCTCACCGGGTCGGTCACCATGAACACCGCCGCGTACATGAGCCCGCCCGCGCACAGCATCCACGGCAGGGCCGGAACCGCGCTGACACCGCCGAGGTGCCGGAACAGGACGACGGCCAGGACCGCGCCGCCCAGCGTGCTGCACATCAGTCGCCAGTTCGCCGTCCGGGTCCAGAGCAGGTAGGCGGCGCCGAGCAGGATCAGCAGCGTCGACACTTCACCGGCGCTCCCGGCATTGAGCACGCGCGACACACCGTCGGAACCGGTGAAAACTTGGCCGATGTTGCCGACGAAGAGTTGGCCCAGGTCGGTGACAAAGCCGTGCTCGCGGTGCGCCAGCAGCGGCGTCGAGGACGTGACCGCGTGCAGGCCGTCCAGATCGTGGCGCGCGCCCCAGTGCAGCAAGCCTGCCAGGCCGCCTTTCCACACCGGGACAAATGCGCCGGTCAGTTCAATGGGAAAACTGACGTAGACAAACGCGCGGCCCACGATGGCCGGGTTGAAGACGTTGCGGGCAAACCCGCCGAACACTTCCTTGCCGAACAGCACCGCCACGCCGACGCCGACGATGCCGATCCAGAACGGGCAGGTCGGGGGCAGTGACAGGGACAGCAGCGTCGCGGTCACGAACACCGCGGCGGTCAGCGGGTCGCCGCGCCGCCGCGCCATGCCGTACTCGACCCCGGCCCCCACCAGGCACAGCACCAGCGTCAGCACCAGCGTGCGCCAGCCGAAGAAGTAGACCGCGCCTGCCTGCACCGGCACCAGTGCCAGCAGCACGCGTTCCATCGCCTTCTGCCGCAGGTAGCGTTTCTTCTTCGCCGCCGCAGCCTTGGGCTTTGCGCCGTCTGCCATGCTTCCGGACTCCGTCAACCGTGGCATGTATCTCGCCGTCCCGGTGCGACCGGGTGCGGTCAATGCCCAAACACCGCTTCAGCATAGTCCAGAGACGGTGCGGGTGCAAACGCCGCGCGGCCGTCCGCGCAATGCCTTGGCGCCCCCGCCGGGGCCGCGGACGGTGCGGTCATGTCTCGCGGGCTACCTGCCGGCACGACGGGTTCTGAGCCTGCGGGCAAGGGGCTGCCCGCACCGCTTGGTACCCGTGGCTCGGCCAGTCCCTTGGCCGGCGAGTAACCTGGGAGCGGCTTCAGGGCGGCCGCTGCCCGGTCATGCGGGGCTGTTACTGCGCGGCGTCGGGCCGGGAGCATGGGACATATGGGAGACATGGGCCCCATAGGACGTATGGGCGGGCCCGGCGGCGCGGACACCCAGAACCCGGAGAGAGAGAACTCCCGGCAGGCCATGGTGAACCGCTTGGGGGTCGCCGCGGAGCGAAGCTGTGCGGTCAGTCCGACGTCGGGGTCGATTCGGTTGCTGTGGAGGCTTGCCGTTCGCCTCTCAACACCACGCGCCTCCAGAGAAGCAGTGCGATCAAGGCAACAATGCCGACGGCCAACATCCCGGTTCCATTCTTGCTCGGGGTGAGAGTCCCGAATTCCTGAAAGGGCGTCAGCAGGATCCAGGGCATCAGGAAGCCCAGAACCAGGGCCGTCGTGTGTCGCCCGCTCATCCTGTGATGACACAACTGGAGAAACGTGAACAACAAGACCAACACAATCATCGTGAGTTCCGCCAGGATCGCCGTCATTGCAGGCGCGTTGTTCTTGGCCATCAAGTTTGGGACGATCAAGAAGAATGGAATGACCAGGAAGGCGAGAATGAAGAAGGCACTCGGCGGCAGGAGCGGCACGATGTCTGTTGACACCCTGATGGTCCTGCTTCTGTAGGCCAACCAGCACAGGAGGACCACACAGAGGCAAGCACCCATCAGAAGCACCGGGTGAGGATGAAAGGGGATTGTCCGACTGCCTTCTGCCCTGCCGATGGAAAGCGTCCCCATAACAGTGATGGATGAGATCCCCGCGAGTGCCCAGAGCACCCCCCGTCTCCGGAGAGTAGCGACATGGCGGTACTGGGGCCAAAGGTGATCTGCGATAGTGATGGGAACCACGATGCTGATGGTCGCATGGCTGAACGTCACTCCCAGCGTCCATACCCACTGCACTCCCCAGTACATTCCATAGCCGGACAGCAATCCCACGCCTTCCCATTCCGGGTTGAAGAATGCCTTGGTCATCAGCCCCTCCTCGACGATCCCGTAGGCCACCGCCAGGAACAGAACACCCCACTGCAGATCCCATCGCACTTTCATCTCTCTTATCAGCAAGCAGCCACAGCCGTAGAGGAGCACGAAGATGAGCAACCACAAGGGCGAGAAGAATCTCATCGGAGGGGCATTCCCCGTGAGAAGTTCGGCCAGCATGGCGGGAACGAAAAGCAGGAAGACGATCAGTCTTGCGTTGCCGGTGGAGACCGTGCCGTACTTCATTCGTGTCTCCTTACAACGCCAGACCATGCGGTGGTACTCCGTCGGCAGCAGGCATTCGTGTACGCCCAGCATGGGCGTGTGCTTACGGGCTGCCCGGTCCGGCTGGTATCCTGGGTCGGCTAGTGCCTGCGAGAGGTCAAAGTACTCCAACTGTCAGCAAAGGACAAGGCTGGAGCCGCGAGGCTGACGCGGCGCAGGAACAGAAGGAATCCGAGCGCCTGCAGAAGGCCCTCGAGGACGCGGCGCACGGCAAGGGCAACCATCCCTGAGCGGCGCTTCCACTTTCGCGACGGCGTGGAAGTGATCGAGGCGCGGACTCCTGCGGCGGCCGATGCGGGGTGATGCGTCAGTGAAAGGTGGTGAGGTGGCGCCGCGCTGTTGGAGTTCACAGCTTTAGCGTGCTCCCGGGGCGCTCCGCAGACACGCTGAAGCCGTGAACGCCAACGAACTCCACCTTTCACTGACGCATCACGATGTGGGCCTTCCTAACTCCTTGCTTTTCCGTCGGCCGCGCCCTATCTTCCGGAGCCTTGCCCCGAGACGTGTCCTCCTCGGGCAGGTTGAGTCGACGCTGCCATCAGGAGAGAGTAGAAATGCAGATCGGTGAAACGCTGACGACGCAGGTCTCGACGCCGATCGTGGACGAGGTGGACGTGCTGGTGGCGGGGGGCGGCACGGCCGGGTGTGTGGCGGCCCTAGCCGCGGCCCGGCACGGGGCGCGCGTGCTCCTGATCGAACGCACAGGGTGTCTCGGCGGCATGGTCACCACGGGTAACGCCGGCCTGACCATGTACATGAAGTTCTCGGGCGATGCGGCGGAGCACACCCGTGACCAGGACGCGCTGGCCAGCCACCCGCAGGACGTGCAGATCGCCGGCGGTATCCCCAAGGAGATCGCCGACCGCCTGATCCGCACCGGGATCGGCATCGGCAATGACGCCCAGGCGGGCAGCTACGTGTTCACCTCCTCCGAGGACTTCAAGCGCCTTCTCTTCGAGATGATGGGCGAAGCCAAGGTCGGACTGCGCCTGCACTCCTGGTGCGTCGATGTGCTCCAGGACGGCGACACGCTGCGCGGCGCGGTGATCGAATCGAAGTCGGGCCGCCAGGCCGTCCTGGCCCGGCAGGTCATTGATGCGACCGGGGACGGCGACCTGGCCGCCCGCGCCGGTGTGCCCTTTCACCTCGGCGTGACGCCGGACGACGAGTGCGTGCAGGAAGGGGCCAAGCTGGGCACCATGCAGGCCATGGGTGTCATGTTCAAGGCCGGCAACGTCGACTTGCAGCGCACCTTTGAGTGGCTGGTGCGGAATCCACAGCATTTCGCGGCGCAGCCGTTTGCCCGTTTCTCACTCGAGGAGGCCAGGGCGCGCTTCGCGAAGGGCGACATGGCCACCCTCAACATCCTGATGGACACCACGCCGCGCGGTTTCCAGGTCTACAACCTGCCCACGCCCGGTGTGGTCACCCTGTGCTGCCCGTGTGCTCAGGGCGACGGGACCAAGGTTGAGGATCTCACCCGCGCCGAGGTGCTCCTGGCCGATATGGTGCACCGCTGGCTGGAGAACATGCGGGCGTTGCCAGGCTTCGAGAAGGCGTTCCTGCTGGACTGCCCGGAGATTGGCGTGCGCGAGACGCGGCATATTCAGGGCGATTTCCTGCTGACCATCCGTGACATCTACAACCAGGTCGAGTTTCCCGACCGCATCGGCCGCGGCAGCCACCCCATCGACAGCTATCCGCGCCCGAAGTGGATCAGTGACCCCGCCACGGCGTACCCGCCGCGCTGGTACTTCCACATCCCGTTCCGCGCCCTGTTGGCCAAGGGCAAGGCGAACCTGCTGGTGGCCGGGCGCTGCATGTCGGCCACGCACGAGGCGTTTGGCTGCATCCGGCCGACGGTCCAGTGCATGATTACCGGTGAGGCCGCCGGTACGGCCGCGGCGCTCTGCATCCAGCGTGGTTGCGGACTCCGCGAACTGCCCATCGCGGACCTTCAGGCAGACCTGGAGAAGCAAGGCGTGCTGCTGTGAGCGGCGGGCGGGAGCGCCAGGCGCGTTGGAGCGGCGAGATCGGGCAGGGGCACGGGCAGAAGGACTCACAAAGGAGAGAACACGATGGTCTCGACTCACTTCGCGAGAGCGTTGTCCTGGAATCTGTTGCTTGCCGGTGCGGCGTGTGCGGCCGCGGCTGGGGCTGATGAGTACTACCAGGTTCGCGGCGGGATTCCGAACAGCCAGTACTACTTCAAGGTGGATACGGTTGGGAACCAGTACCTGTTCTTTATCGGCAACTCGGTTCTGGCCGGGACCGGGCTGAAGGACGCGAACCTGCGGTACTCGGCGCAGATGGTGGCTGGGTTCAAGAAGTACTTCCCGAAAGCCGGAATGATCGAGACGCGGCAGATGCAGCCGGGCGGGAGCTGGTTCGGCCTGTATCGGTGCAGCCGCGGCCAGCCGGTGTACGGCGAGGTGATCTGCAGCGGGCACCTGGCGATCCTCGACTTCACCGCCGCCGACCGCAACGTCGACATCGCGCAGGTCAAGACGTCCCTGGAAGGACTGGTTCGTCAGGTCACCATCTACCGTGCGACGCACAGCACGATTCTGCTCTACACCCTGACTCCTGAAATGCTGCAGGCGTACAAGGCGGGGCAGACACCCGAGTACGTCGCGGTCAGTGAGCAGATTGCGGCGCACTACAACATCCCGAGCCTGAACCTGGCCAGGTACGCGGCGGACAAGATCATCGCCGGGGAGATATCGTTCGAGGCGTTCTCAGCCGACGGCATCAACCCGACCGATGCCGGCGCGCGGATCTATGCGGAGGGCATCGCCAAGTTCATCGATGCGTTGATGGCCGCGTACCCCGTGCCGGAGAAGCCGCAGGCGCGTGTGCTGCCGCAACCGCTGTTTCCCGACACGAACGACAACGGCCGCATTGTCGCGTACGAGGACCCGCAGGTCAAGACGTCCGGCACGTGGAAACCGGGCCAGGCGAGTCCGATCGGCCCGTTCCGTCACGTCCTTGTCTCCGACGAAGTGGGCGCGGCGCTGACGCTGAGGTTCACCGGTTCCGAGATCGGCATCATCGACGTCGTGGACAAAGACAGTGCGGACTACGCGTATTCCGTCGACGGTGCCGCGGCGCAGCCGCTCGCCGCGCCGAAGGACGTGACCGGCCCGACCATGCGTCCCGTCTCGCTCGCGAAGGGCCTGGACCGGAACGCCGAGCACGAACTCGTTCTGAAGCTTGCCTCGCCCGGGACGGCGCGCCTGGGCGGGTTCCTGCTCAACGGCAGTGTTGCGGACGCGTTTGCCGGCAAGCGCACTCTCGAACGCATTGACGCGATCTACGCGGCCATGGACCCGATCGCCTACACGCCCCCAGCGGGTCGGTTCGCGAACATTCCCAAAGCGATGGCGAAGTTGCGCGACGGCGGCGAACTCCGCATGGTCCTGCTCGGCGACAGCATCATGGGCAACACGTCCGCCTCGTCGTTTGAACTGCTGCTGATGCGGAACTACCCGAAATGCAAGATCACCAAGATTGCGTCGTTGCGGAGTTCGACCGGCTGCAAGTACTACCAGGACGAGAACCGCGTCGAGGACTACGTGCTGAAGCACAATCCGGACCTTCTCCTGATCGGCGGCATTTCCAACGGCGGCGACGCCGAGGCGGTGCGGTCGGTGATCAAGCAGGTTCGGGTGCGCAAGCCGGACACGGAAGTCCTGCTGCTGACGCCCGTGTTCGGTTCGGTCCAGTGCGAGCACATCCAGAAGTACACGCGCGAGATCGATACGACGACCAGCAATTTCCGCTACAACATGCAGAAGGTTGCGGCGGAGGAGACGTGCGCGTTCTTCGACATGACCGGGCCGTGGTGGGCATACATCCAGGACAGCGGCAAGACCTACGGCTGGTTCATGGGCGACGCGGTGCACGCGAACCAGCGCGGTTGCCAGATCATCGGCCGTCTGCTCGAGATCTGGTTCCGGGAGTAGCTGTTGCCTCGCAAGATGTTGATCGGGGGGGGAGCATAGCTATCAAGCTAACGGCGGTGGCTTGTGCATGTACCGCAAGAGGGTGCTCCGCAAAGTAGCAGCATGGCTCCAGCCTTGCTGTACCGTTCCCGATCCGCGCCACGGCTCGACATCGATTCTGCGGCCGTGGGTCTTGCTCAAGGCGGACTCGTGTCCTTGCTTGCCGTCGGACCGTGCTGGCAGGGACAACCGTCCCGGTGCGGCCAGGACAGGGCCAGTCCACGGCCGAACATCGCCCCGTCATAGTCCAACACCGCATCGGCGCAAACGGCGGCATGCGTCGGCGGGATGAACAGCGCGACGCCTTCGGCGGTCGCGCAGGTCTCGTCCGGCTGCGGTGCGGCGGCGGGCGCCAGCATCGGTGTCGCGCCGCGGCAGGTGCCGCTGATGTCGCGGAGCCGGAACCCGGTGGTCCCGGTCGGTGCGGCCGTCAGCAGCTTCCGCAGTCTTGCCGCCGCTTCGGGTGTGATGCGCATGCGTTGTGACCTCACGGGGTTCTGGAAAAGCTCACGTGCCGCCGCGGCACGCCGACCGCGGTAGATCACGCCGTCGCTGAACTGTATAGCTGTCCGCGCGACCTGACAACAGCTCCCAGTCCCGGCCCTATAGCAACTGTGTGGTTGGTTTACCGTCGGTCGCGGGCTATGTTTGCGGGAGTGATGCGGCGCCAGCGCGGGGTGCGTTGCTGCCGCCGCTGCAAAACCGGGAGAGCGACTCACATGGCCAACTACGTGAACGTCAGCACCGTCGGGAGGAATTGCGTCAGCGCCGAGGGTCGGCGTGGGCAGGATGCCGTCGACCACGCCAAGCGACTGCTCGAAGGCGAGATCGCACAGGTACTGCCGGACCGCCCGGACCTGATCGTGCTGCCCGAAGCCTGCGACCGGTTCCCGGATATGAAGATGGACGAGCGCAAGGCGTACTACGAGTGCCGCGGCGAGCAGATTGCCGAGTTCCTTGGCAACATTGCCCGCGCCCAGCGCTGCTACATCGCCTATTCCGCCGCCCGCCGCCTGTCCGACGGCTCATACCGCAACTCAACGCAGATCCTTGATCGGCAGGGCCGCGTAGCGGGGGTCTACAACAAGAACTTCCCGGTCATCTCCGAGACGACGGAAGGGGGAATCCTCTGCGGCAAGGACGCGCCGGTCATCCGGTGCGACTTCGGCCACGTCGGGTGCGCCATCTGTTTCGACATCGTCTTCGACGAGATGCGCCGAAACTACGCCGACCTACCGCCCGAGCAGCGGCCGCAACTCATCTGCTTCTCCTCGATGATGTACGGCGGGCTGCCGCGCCTGCAGTACTGGGCCTTCTCCTGCCACGCCTTCCTGGTCACGGCGTGCACGAACGGGCGGACACTGAAGAACCACATTGTCAGCCCGGAGGGTGTCGTCATCGCCTCGACCAGTCAGCACTACCCCTATGTCTCAGCCCGGATCAACCTGGACAACGCCCTGATCTTCCTCGACGACAACTGGGGTAAGCTGCAGCAGGCCCGGCAGAAGTACGGGCCCAAGGTTCGGGTTCAGGACAACGGCTGCACGGGGGCTGTCCTGCTCTCGTCCGAGACGAGCGAGTTCACGGTCCAGGACATCATCCGCGAGTTCGAGATCGAGACGTTCGACAGCTACAAGGCCCGCCACCGCGCGCACCGCGCGAACCCCGCCAACGTAGAAGCGTGACGCCCGGCCTGGGCAGGAGCCCATGCGCCTGCCCAGGGGACACGGCGACACAGCGACACGCTGACACGGGTAGAGCGTCCCCGTCCGTTGGGTCCGCTGGGTCCGTTGGGTCCGTTGTCCGACGCCACCCGCACCACCGACGCCATCGACTGCAATCGACTGCAGTCGACAGCAATCGACCGCGGTCGGGGGCGATCGGGGGCAGCCATCGGCATAGGGCTCTGGCCTTGCGTTCAGCCGCCCCCGGCTCTACCTTGCTTGGGTTATGTCTCCCTGGGTTCCCGGTGTCGAGCGAGATGGAGGTCTTCCCATGCAGTTGTGCGCCTCTCTCCGGCCTTGGACGTGCGGTATCCTCCTGCCCTTTGCGGTCTGCGCGGCTCAGGCGGCGGAGTTCTGCGTTGCCCCAGCCGGCAACGACGCGAACGCCGGCACGCGCGAGCAGCCGTTCGCCACGCTCGAGCGAGCCCGGGATGCGGTGCGCGAGCTGAAGAAGGCCGGTCCGCCGGCGGGCGGCGTGACCGTGTGGCTGCGCAGCGGGGTGTACCGGCTCGACCAGAGCTTCGCCCTCGGTGCTGAGGACTCCGGAACGAAAGACGCACCGGTCGTCTATCGGGGCTGCGACGGCGAGGAGGCGCGGCTTATGGGCGGCGCCGTGGTTCCGGTCGCCGCATTTGCGCCAGTCAGCGACCCGAAGGTGCTCGAACGCCTGGATCCCGCGGCGCGCGGCCAAGTCCTGCAGGCCGACCTGAACGCCAACGGGATCACCGACCGGGGCGACGCCATTGCGTCCGGGAAGCGGCTTGAGCTGTTCTTCGAGCAGAAGCGCATGACCCTGGCGCGTTGGCCCAACTCGGACTACACCCACGTCGGCGACGTGGTCGGCGGTGCGCCGCATCGGATCCACGGCATTCCGGGCGACAAGATTGGACGTTTCACCTACGACGGCGACCGGCAGTCGCGCTGGGTCGACGAGAGCGACGTGCGATTGCACGGGTACTGGTTCTGGGACTGGGCCGACGGGTTCGAGCGCGTGCAGGCGATCGACCCGGTGCGCAAAGTCATTGAGACCGTGCCGCCCTACCACGGCTACGGTTACCGCAAGAACGCCCGCTACTACGCGCTGAATGTGCTCGCGGAACTGGACACGCCGGGCGAGTGGTACGTCGATCGCCAGGCCGGCATGCTCTACTTCTGGCCGCCGACGCCGATCGCCGGCAAGGAAGTCGCCCTGTCGATGATCCAGACACCACTGGTCGCGCTGGACGACGTCTCGTACGTCACGTTCCGGAACCTGACGCTGGAGTTCTCGCGTCATGGCGCCCTGACCATCAAAGACGGCACCGGGAACCGCCTCGCCGGCTGCGTGGTGCGGAATGTCGCGGCGACGGCGATCGCCATCACCGACGGCACGGACCACGGCGTGCTGAGTTGCGACATCTACGACGTAGGCGCGGCTGCGATCAACCTCTCCGGCGGCGACCGCAAGAGCCTCACGCCCTGCGGCCACTTCGCCACGAACAACCACATCCACCACTTCTCGCGGCTCTATCACACCTATCGGCACGCCATCAACCTGCAGGGCGTCGGGTGCAGCGCCACACACAACTACATGCACGACTGCCCGCACGAGCCGATGGGGTTCAGCGGCAACGACCACGTCATCGAGTTCAACGAGTTCGGCGATGTCTGCCTGAGCACGGACGACTCCGGCGCCATCCACACCGGGCGTGATTGGACCTGGCAGGGCACGGTCATCCGCTACAATTTCTTCCACCACATCGGCGGCGGCCCGCACGTGGGCAACCAGGGTGTGTACCTGGACGACATGATGAGCGGCACGACCGTGTACGGGAATGTCTTCTACCAGATCTACCGCGCCAACCTGGTCGGCGGCGGCCGCGACAACATTCTGGAGAACAACATCATCGTCGACTGCAAGATCCCGATCCACATCGACAATCGGCTCATGAACTGGGCCGGCTACCACAAGGACACGACCATGAAGGACCGGCTCCTGGCCATGCCCTACAAGGACCCGACCTGGAGCGCCAGGTACCCGAAGCTGGTGGGCATCTGGGAGGATGACCCGGCGGTGCCCAAGGGCAACATCGTGCGCCGGAACCTCATGGTCCGGTGCGGCGAGATGTCGCTCGCGCCCGAAGTAAAGCAGTTCGGCACGTTCGCCGACAACCTCTCGCTCGACCAGGATCCCGGATTCGCGAACTGCGACACCATGGACTTCGCGCTTGCCGACGACGCGCCGGTGTACCGGCAGATCCCGGGCTTCGAGAAGGTGCCGTTCGACAAGATCGGTCTCTACGTTGACGAGTACCGCAAGGTGCTACCCGTCCGCAATCCGCTGATCCTGCCCAACGCCGCGGCATTCGTGGGCGAGACGCAGGTGCGCGTACTCGTCCCCGGTCGCACGGCGGGTGCGGAGGTCCGCTACACCCTGGACGGGACCGAGCCCACACGCGCCTCGACCCTCTACGCCGGTCCGCTCCAACTCACGCAGACCACGACCCTGAGCGTGGCCGTCTACCCGCCCGGCACGGGCGAGGCGGGCCGCTCCGGGACCGTCAGTGCGATATTCACGGCCATGCACCTCGGCCCGGACGCCGGCATCTACCTCAGCGACCTGGAAGCGACCGACGTGTTCTGCTACGGCGCGCTGCGCAAGGACTCGAACTTCAACGTCAACGGCCCCATGAACCTGGGCGGCGTGACGCAGGCCAAAGGCGTCGTGCTTTGTCCGCAGGTCACGCCCGAGGGCGGCCGCGGCCGCGCCACCTACACCCTGGACGGCGGACTCCGCAACGCGACCCGCTTCAAGGCGACGGTCGGCATTGAAGACTCCATGGCCAAGCGCGGTTCGGCGACGTTTGCAGTGGAGGTCTTCCGCGCCGGCAAGTGGGAGCCGGTGTTCGACAGCGGCATCGTCCGTGGCGGCGACGCGCCGAAGCTGATCGACGTCGATATCACCGGCGCGGAGAAGCTGCGCCTGCTGACCACCGACGCCGGCGACAACATCCACTGCGACCACGCCGCCTGGGGCAACGCCACGCTGCAGTAGCGCGTGCGGCAAGTCGGGGTATCTGCGGTTGGGTGACGGGGGGGGGGCCTGAGATCCGAGACAACCGAGTGCGGGGTGCCGGCCCGGACGTGCTCGCGAACTACACCTCAGTTCTCGGCGGCGGGGCGGATACCGTGGGCACGCATCAGCCGGTAGAAGGTCTTTCGGTCCACGCCGGCTGCTGCCGCGGCGCGGCTCACGATGCCGTCGTGCTCGGCAAGCAGGCGCAGCAGGTAGGGCTTCTCGAACTGGGCCAACCAAACCCGGCGTGCTTTCCGGAACGGGAGGCCGAAGCACTCCGTCAGATCCACGGTTGGTTTGGACTCGTGGGATAGTACCTTCCTTACGTCCTCGGCCTCGATCGTCTGCAAGGGTGTCATGATGCTGAGCCGCTGGATCAGGTTCTCCAGTTCGCGGACATTACCGGGCCAGTTGTGGCCACGGAGCAAGTCCAGCGCCTCCAGGGAAATGCTCTTTGCAGGGTGGTCGTGGTGCCGCGCGTAGTCGGCCAGGAAACGCCCCGCCAGCAACGGAATGTCATCACGGCGTTCCCGCAGCGCCGGCAACTCGATGGGTACGACATTGAGCCGGTAGAACAAGTCCAGCCGGAAACGTTGCTGGCGGACGGCCTCCGCGGGGTCCCGGTTGGTGGCGCTGATGATCCGCACATTCATGCTGATCATGTCCCGTCCCCCCACGCGCCGGAACTGGCGCTCCTGCAGCACACGCAGCAGCGTGGCCTGCATCTCAGTGCTCATCTCCGTAATCTCGTCCAGGAAAGCCGTACCGCCCTCGGCAGCCTCAAAGAGCCCGGGATGTCGCTCGAGGGCACCGGTGAATGCACCTTTTTCGTACCCGAAGAGCTCGCTGACCATGAGATGATCCGGCAGGGCGGCGCAGTCCACGGCGACAAACGGCTTGCCACGCCGATGGCTTTTCTCGTGGATTTCGCGGGCCACGAGGTCCTTTCCGGTCCCCGTCTCGCCGGAGATGAGGACGTTGGCGTCTGAGGTGGCCACAACGTCGATGGTATCGAGGACCCGGGCAAAGCTCTTGGCCTTGCCGAGGAGGCGTTGACTCCTGCGGTGGTGATCCAGCTTGACGCGCAAATCATCGTTCTCGGCAAGGAGCTTCGTGTGCTCGATCACACGCTGAACACGGAACAGCACCTCGTCCAGATGCAAGGGCTTCTGGAGGTAATCAAAAGCGCCCAGCCGCATCGCGGACACGGCGGTCTCCACCGTCGGGAAGCCGGTCATCATCAGGACAATGACATTCGGATGGACTGCCTTGATGTCGCGGAGCACGTCCAGCCCCGATGTCTCCGGCAGCATGAGATCGAGCATTACCAGGAAGGGATGATGCAGGTCGACCATTTCCACAGCCCGGCGCCCGTCATGGAGAGGAACACAGCGATAGCCCTCTGGAGAAAGCATGGCAACCAGAACGCTGCATACGGCAGGCTCATCGTCGATGATCAGAACGGTCAGTTCATCCCGGCGGGGCCGGGGTTGGGAAGCGCCAGGACTGGGCGGAGTCGCGGTCATAGGTACATCTCCACAACGCCAGCCGTTCTTGCGGGGCAACCTCTACAGGTAAGATAGCACCGATTCAGGGAAATGTGTAGCGCTCTCGCCCCGCAAGTGTGGCGTTTGGTCCACATGGCCGGCGAGGTGTCGACCCGAAGGGCGGGCCGCGCCGTAGAGAAGTCGAGTCAACACAGTAATCTGGCCCAAAAGGCCCCTCTGGCAGGACAAGTTGCGACAGTTATGAATCATGGCAACCCTGGCGGGCGGGCACCTGGTCGCGATCATCCAACGGCACGATCGCCAACGATATTCATATCGCATTACGATCGTGCCGGTGCATGCTCATCGACCATCTGCCCGGCCAACAGGCCGTTATTTGCGCCCGACGGCATTAGAGGCAGAAGGGGAACCAGAACGAGGCGGCCGTAACCGACCGAGTACGGCGGCTAGGCCGTGGCGATCACGGCGTTGACCTCGCCACAAGATTCCCAAGGTGAAGCGCCGAATAGTCAGCCCATTTCTCCTCGGGAACCTTCCCCCAGTTCGCATCACGCCCCACATACACCCCGATGAGTTCTGCATCCACCGCCCCGTTGACGACGGCTACGCAGGAATCGAGGGCCCTTTTCTCGCTGTTGCTGAGTGTCCTGACCACCGGCAGCACCGGCCCATTGTCGATGCGGTAGTACTCCCACGCCTCAAGGTCAGGAAGCCGACGGCCGGCCGTCGGGTCGAGCCAGAGCAACCGGTCGCCATCCCGCACCTGCACCAGCATATGCGCCGCCGTGCGGGTCATCACGTGCACCAGCTTCGCGTCGTAACCGGCGCGAACAAGCACGGTGACGTATTCGCGCGCCTTGCGCTGGCAGTTGTTCGTCACCACGTCATAAGGTTCACGGTGGATTGCCGCAAACGCCTGGCGCTCCGGGATGCTGGTGCAACCGCAGGCAGACAGGAGCATACCGGCGACGCACACGAGTCGAATCCGGTTTTTGCGTGTTGGTGGCATCTGTCACCTCATCCTGCCCGACCTCGACCAGATCGCACCTTGTCGTTGTCGCGGTGCAGAACCGCTTCCGGTTGCTCACCATCCCCCATGCACGCGCCGTGCCAGTCGGCTCGAACGCACACGCGCGCACCAGGAAAAAGCGACAGGTGAGATCAGGGAAGGAACGGAATCGGGAGAGGTCTTGCGTGGGGACGCGGCACCGGTAGAGCATGCCCCCCAGAGCACGCTGGTGCGATCGATGGCGCCCCCGAGAGCTATGGACCCTAAGGACGCCGCCGGAACAGGTGGCGACCGACCAAACTCAAACGTTGGCGATGCTGTTCAACGTCCCGTACTGGTTTGGGACTTGTGCATTGGCGCTCGGGTCATGGCACCACTCGCCGTCGACCACAAACTTGTACTGGTACCGGCCGGGCTCGATCTTGACTTTGGCGCGGCAGAAGCCATCTTTGCCTTTCACCATGCGACGGGCGTCCGGGTCCCAACCGTTGAAATCCCCCACCAGGAAGACCTCTCGGGCCTCCGCAGCGATTTCGCAAACGAACGAAACCGCCCCGTCCCTGTTCTTCTTCGTGCTCATGACAGACTCTCCTCCTTTCAACGCTGGTACTGCCCCGCTACTCCGCACCACCGAGTGCGAGGCAGCGCCACGAGAACATGACGGGGCATACGCGCCCGGAGCGGGGCGGAACGGCCCCCCGCAGGCCACGGCATTCCGGCCGTGTGGCTTGCAGCATCCATCCGTCTGCATGCTGCCGGTGTACTGGTCAAGAGCAGGCGCGGGCCTGTCATCAAGCTCTAACCCGGCCGGACGGCCGGCTTCCAAAACCAATGGAAGAAATCGAGCCAATGACACAAGCGAAGGATTCGTCCGGCCCTCCTCCGATGGTGGTGACCATGACCGGCGGAATGCTCGCCTTTTCTCCCCATGAGGTGGCCGGCGATATTGCGAAACTCCTCCACTTCGACGCCTGCAATCGCACTGGGGTGGTGCGTCGTCAGATCCCGTCGATCGGCATGCTCGTCACAGAGGACAAGTACAGTCGTCCCTAGAGTGACTTTGTCGCCCAACTGCAGAACCTGCCGGCCTGCGACCGTCGTCTCGTTCACGAAAGTCCCGTGCCGGCTCTTCAGGTCTTCAATGGAGACAAAGTCCCCCTTGACGTAGATCTCACAGTGATGCCGGGAACACTGCATGTCGAGAACGCGAACGTGGGTTTCCCGGCCTCTTCCCATGAGGCACACTCCCTCGGCAAGAGCGAATTCTTCGCCCTTGCTCAATCCGGAAACACAGATGAGTTTACGCATTCTCTGGGCCCTCCTGGCTCACAGCCACATACCGGTGTCCGCTCTGCAGCGTGGCTTCGCACACGCTCGTTCACAATCCCTGATCTCAGCCGACCGAAGAAACCTTTCGTCTCGGAGAGCTCCCTATCCGCCATCCTGGCCGCACCGGGGGTGTATCTCAGCGTCTCATCTCTTGCCGTTCTCCCGTGCAAAAACCATGCCAATCAGCGCAAACGCCCGCGCACGCGCTGGGAAAAAGCGACAGGTGCGGCCGGGAGATCAGGGAAGGGACCGAATCGGGGGAGGGCTTGTACGGGAGCGCGATGCCGGGGGGAACTCTGTGGTCTGCGGACGTGCGTGGCGCCGGCACTAGCAGCAGCACGCGTCAATGTGCCATGATCAGCGGGGCCGTGGCGGGGAGCTTTTTGCGCGGAAGAACACGAATTGGCCGCAAGCTCACCGTTCGGGGGACACAGACGCAGGCGATCCGGCTCGCAGCGCATCGGGAACGGTCGCCGACATCGCATCCTCGATGCCGCGCAGGAGTGTCCGCATCTCGAACGGTTTCCGGACGAAGCCCAGGGTGCCTTCCCCCAGGATGGCCTGTGACTCCTCGTTCAGGCTGTGGCCGGAGGACAGGAGCGCCCGGATCCTCGGGTTGATCGCCTTCATGGCGCGGAAGGTGTCGCGACCACCCAAGTGCGGCATGGCCATGTCCAAGACCACCAGGTCAATCCCTTGCCATTGCGCGCGGTACAGTTCGATGCCGGCCCGTCCGTCCGCCGCCACGAGCACCTCATGGCCCTCGGACCGCAGGATCTCTGCCGCCAGTTCGCGGACCAGTACCATGTCGTCCACGACCAGGACCCGCAGCTTCGCGCACCGACGCGCCTCGGGCCCGGCACTCTCGTTTACCGTCTCCTCCGCCGGCGCGGCGAGCGGCAGGTAGATCCTGAAGCTCGTGCCGCGTCCGACCTCGCTGCTGACGGTGGTGGCGCCGTGGTGGCTCTTGACCGTGCCGTAGACAGCGGCCAGGCCCATGCCGGTGCCCTTGCCAACCGGCTTGGTGGTGAAGAAAGGTTCGAACAGGTGCCGCTTCACTTCGTCGCTCATGCCGCAGCCGGTGTCGGTCACCGTGAGCATGAGGTAATCGCCGACACGAAGCTCATAGGGAGGCTTGGCGTAGAGCTCGGCATCCAGATGAACTACTTGGGTTTCGACGGTCAGCGTACCACCGTCCGGCATGGCGTCGCGGGCGTTCAGAGCGAGGTTGAGTATCGCATTTTCGATCTGCGACGGATCGCCGGTGACCACCGTGGGCATGGCGCGCAGGAGTTGCTCGATGCGGATGCGCTTATCGATGCTACGCTCGAGCACGTCCACAGCTTCGTTGATCACGCGGTTCATGTCCACGGGGACCGACTGGTACTGGCCCTTGCGCGCGAAGGCGAGCAGCTTGCCGATCAGGTCGGCCGAACACTGGGCCCCGGTGCGGATGCTTTCGGCATAGCGCTTAAGGGCCGGATCATCGAGCCGGCTGCAGAGCAAGTCGGCGTAACCCAGCACGCCCGTGAGTTGGTTGTTGAAGTCATGCGCCACGCCGCCAGCGAGCTGGCCGATGGCGGTCATCTTCTCGGATTGGCGTAGGCGTTCATCGCTCTCCCGCAGCTTCTCTTCGGCCCGCTTGCGCTCGGTGATGTCGTTGAGCACATAGATCACGCCGACGAGTTCGCCGCGGGCATCGAGCATCGGATCGGCGGTGACTTCGAGCGTGCGGTCAACCAGGTTCAGTACCGCGTTCTGACGCTGGCGGCTCTGGTGCAGTTGCGCCAACAGATCGTCCGACGGTGTGTCAGTCGTACTGTGGATGATGGTGCTGAAGTGCCGGCCAATACAGTCGGCAACGCTCTTGTCGGTTAACTGGGTAATGGCGTGGTTGCATAGCTGGACTCTCCCCTCGGTATCCGCCAGGCAGATCGGATTGCCGACACTGTCAAACACGGCCTGCCATTGGATGGCCAGCGCGCGCAGAGCCCCCTGGAGGCGTTCGAGCTCGCGCGAACGCCGATAGATGAATGCAGCCAAACAGATGGTGAGGACCAGCAGCGCGAAGAATACGTCGTAGCGTTCGCCTCTTCCCCAGGCCTTGGTCCATTCGCCTATCCTGTCGCTGAAATCGAACTCCATGGCCAGTAAGTAACAGATTGCGGCCAACCCGGCGGCAATGAGGATATCCCGTATGGCACTGACTCTTCTGACCGACCTGAGCAGAGCAGCCGGGTCAGCGACGTTCTGGGGCTGGAGCATTGGTGGCATCCTCGTCTCGCAAGAGTTGCGGAACCCCCTCAAACACCCTCGACCTTCACGATTGTCGCCTCCGTCACGCGAGGTTGCGGAGGGTAGGCCATCACCCCTTTCCGTAGCCGCTACGCTTCCCAGAAAAGCACTGTTAGGCCTCGCAAGTGCGAGCAGAGTCTCGAGCCGGATGCGCCACACGGACGCATGACCAGGGCGGTCAACCGCTCCCAGGCTTCACGCCGCCCGTCTTCCGTTTCTTCTCGCAACCATCCCGTCACACCGTGAGAACCAGTCCCCGGCACGTCGTGAATCGCGACGGACGCCGCAGGCGGAACCTGCGGTCGCACAGAACCGGCATCACGGTTGCAGCAGGGGACTGGCCCGCAGTGGCCCGATGTACTTCGACAGCAGACCAATCAACTGTGGGAGAGGGCAGGGCTTGGAGGCCGCCGCGGTGAAATCGTGCCGGTCCAGGCGGTGCAATTCCAAGCTGGCAGTCAGGGCGATGATCGGCAGGTCCGGGTACTTCTCGCGCATGGCGTGCGCGAACTTGGCGCCGTCCATCTCCGGCATGTTGATGTCCGTGATCAGGACGCGAGTTCCGACCTTCTCGATCTCCGGAATCGCCGATATCGGCGAGGCATACACTGCAACGTCCCAGCCGTCCATGCCGAGCGCGACTTTCAGCAGTACCCGGACCTCGGGCGAGTCATCCACAGCAATCACATCATGCACGTCTGGACTTCCCTTCCCGCTGAGCAACCAGGGATTCACACACGCGCCAGCGACTAAGCGGCCGGTCGGGCCTTTGACCGACGCCCTGCATCGCGTCCTGTCGAAGCTCTGCTCGGAAATCAAAATAGCCGGGATTGGAGAACCGTCAAGCCGACTCTTGACAGTCAGCCACCGCGTCACACCTCATCCCTCTCCCGTGGACGGCATTTCAAGTGCCTTTTCCAGTCGTCTCGCCCACAGGCGCTTTGACAGCGGGACAAGACCGCTCATCTCATGGGCGTATGACATGGCAATGTGAACGGTCCAGTCAAGGGACCCGGAGAATCCGGTGGGAACCCGAAACGGTCGTGGTACCGTGTCCCCCCGGCGAGCCGGTCACCGGTCGGTCAGGTGCAGTTCGCCGGCCTGTTCCACGTCGCAGATCTTGCCGCTGGCGGTGGGGACCCAGGCGAGCCAGGTCTCGCTGGTCGCCGACCGAACCCCGATGTTCATCAGCCAGTTCTTCGGCAGCGCGGCCGCGGACACGCCGAGCGCGGTCCAGGGGACGCGCCATTCGCAGGTCCAGCCCCGCTCCGATTTTGCCACCGCATAGCGGGTGCCGTCGCGCAACTTCGCGGCCTGGTCCGCGCTGGCGCCCATGGCCGTCAGGCTGTTGCACTCGCCGCCGGCCGTGCACCAGAGCACGAACACCGGCGTGGGCTGCTTGTCGTCCGCCCCCATCAATGACCATTCGACGCCGTTCTCGGGCTTGACGGCTTCGCCCTTGGGCAGCGAGATGTCGAGCGCCAGATACAGGGCCTCGCTGTCGTAAACGGCGAGACCGCGGGCGGTGAAGTCGTTGCTCGGCGCCTTCTCGTGCGTCCGGTTCAGCGTAGCCACCGACGCATTGTCGGCCCAGGACCAGTCGTCGACCTTGCCGTCAGTGACGGGCGGTTTCGCGGTTCGCAGGCAGGTGAAAACGCTCAACTTCTCTGCGGGCGCCCTGGCGAGGGTACGCACCGGGCCGCTGTCGGCGTCGCGAGTTGACGCCTCCGCCGTGTCGCCGAAGACGTTGCCGCTCTTGATGGCCGCGGCCCAGGTGCCGGCACCATCCTCGCCGATGGGAGTGGCGCACTGCTCGAAAACATTGTCGCGGCAAATGAGCCGGGGCGGCTTGCCGAACCGGTCCGGGTGCAGCAGGAACGCGATCGATTCGGGCTCATCGAAGCCCGCGAACTGGTTGTTGCTGACCCGGAACACGCCGCGCAGTTCGACCGCGACCTTCACGTTTGCGGCTGTGCCGCGCGAGAGCAGGTTGTCGGCAAAGACGGCGGTCGGGCCTCCGAACACATCGAGATTCACCAGTTGCGTGCAGTTGGTGATCACGTTGTGGTGCAGGTTCCAGTTCGGCCCCTGCGGCGAATAGACGTTGAACGTCGACTTGCCGCCAAAACCCGCGTCCGCCGCCAGCTTGAAGACACCCGCGTCGGCATCGAACGCCTCGATGGCCGGCCCGGGCACAGCCGTGCTGCCACGCGTCCAGGCGATGTTCCAGCCGCGGTAGTCGTGGGTGCGGCGGCGCGGCCAAGGCAGGGGGCCGCCCGACCTGAACGTGCGCGCGTCGAGCGCCTCGTCGACCCGGCCCGCCATGGCGGTGCCGCGCAGTCCGGTGGCGCAACCGCGAATGACGTTGTCGTGCACCACGACGTTGCAGGCCGGTTCCTGCAGGACGATTCCGGTGACGCGGGAATCGACGTCGCCGCGGACGTAGATCTGGTTGTCGCTGACAATGGCGTCGTCCGCGGACACCATGATCCCGGTCCGGGTCTTGGAATCGTCGCGTACGCAGGTCAGATCGATGGCGTTCCCCGTGATGATGGTGTTGGCCGCGGGCAGATTTTTCGCGTCACCGAAGCCGTTGGCTTCGATGGCCGACGTATTGAAGTTGATGAAGATGTTGTCGCTGATGATGACGGGTGTCGAGCCGGCGCTGGAGCGGATGGCGCAACCGCCGTAGACGATCTCCTGCTCGAACGTGTTGTGCGCCACGATGTGCTGGCCGGAGGGCAGAATGTCGAATTTCTCGTCGCGGGAACGAATATTGCCCATCGCGACGGTGCCCGCATTCCGGACGTAGTTACCCACGAACTTCACAAACCTGGACGCACCCTCCCAGGTGCACCCGCCCACGTCCTGAATCCGACAGTAGAGAACCGCGGTATTCTCGGCCATGTCGTTGTTGTTGAAGGCATTCCGGGCGCAGTCCATCACCGTGCAGTTGCGGTAGACAATCGACTGGGTGTACTTGGCCGGGTCACGGTTGCCCGAGCGACTGGTGCTGCCGGAGTAGAAGCACTCGGCGGACATGCCGGTCGCGTGGCAGTTCTCGACCAGGATGCGCTCGGGGCTCTGGATCCCGACGGCATTGCAGTGCTTGGCGTAGAAGCCCCACATCTGCACGTACCCAGGCAGGGGCATGCCGCCCATCTGCTTGCGCTCGGCAAAGCCGCTGAACCCGCGGAACCGCAGGTTGCGCAGTGTCACCGACGTGCCGCCCCGAACCGTGATGCACGAGCCCGTGCCGTTGCTGATGTCCAGTATCGTGCGTTCCTCGTTCTCGCCCTCAACGGTGCTCCCGTCAGCATCTCTCAACATCAGCCCGCGCGTCAGGCGATAGCGGCCGTTCGGAATGAAGATGTTACGGCCCTCGGCCACCGCCCGGTCAAACGCGGCCTGCAATGGCGCACTGTCGGTGTGCTCGATCACACACTCCTTGGCCCCGACCGGCGCGGGGTCCGCCAGCGTCACCGTATTACCCTCGATCTTCAGGATCGTGCTGATCAGTTGGTCGCGACCGCTGAACGTGACCAGGCAGGGCGTGGTCCAGTCGCGCTTGCCGAGTTTGACCTCGATGCCGCCACTCAGCTTGTGCCATTCCTCCGTGACCGGTACTTGGGTCTCCTTCCACGTCTGCGCCATGTCGTCCGTCCAGCGGAAGGTCGGCGGCTTGGTGCCGGCGAAGTCGAGCATGTACACGGTCCAGTTGCCGAGACTGCCATCGTAGCCGCGCACTTCGACCTGGCTCTCCGGCGGCGCGCTCTTGCCGCCGTAGGCGTTGCTTGTCTTGGCCTCCATTTCCCAAATGCGCAGGTCGCACACGTTGGGATTGCACTTGGACACGGCCACCTGCTGCCCCACCTGGAAATCACCGCTCTCATTGAGCACGATAAGGTTCGAGCCGGAACTGGTGTCTGCAGAAGTGGTGAAATCGGAGCCGCTGGCGCCGAATGCACGGACATTTATCGACGTTCCCAGGCTCTCGAGCCGCTCGACACGGATGTCGTCCAGGTCCGCTTCGCTGCCGCCCGGCACGGCCACGACAACGCAGGCTTTGGCGATGCTGCCGGGCATTCCATACACGCCTTCGAGCGTGGCCCAGGCACCGTCCCGAACCGGGGTTACCGTGCCTTCCGCAAATGGTCGGTCGGCCTTGAGCTTGTTCTGGGCGTCGTACTCGTAGACCTTCAACTCGACCGGGCCGCCCCGGTAGCGGAGCGTGACCTTGTACGTCAGGCCGGAACGCAGTTTGGGACAGCTCTGGAACAGGTGCGCGGCTCGCTTGGCGCTGCCGGCGGCGAGACGCAGGAACCGCTGTCCGTCGGCGGCGCCGCCCTCGACCACGTCCAGCGTGCCGGGGAACGCGGGGCTCAAGGTCCACGCCGCGGGTGCCTGAAGGTCGCTCTTCAGGATCCATGTCCCCTGGTCGTTGCCCTTGGGCGGCGCGTCGAGACGCTGGAGCGCCTCGAAACTCGCGTTCTCCAGAAATGCGCTGGCCACGGCGGCATGGCCGTCGCCCTCCGCCGCCGTGGTGCACCACGCGGATAACCACGCCAGGCACAGGAATGTGGACCAAGGTGTCGGAATGCGACCAATAGGGCTCTGCTGGGTCATGGGGCCTCTCCTTCCACCTCTGTGTCTCTGGGTCTGTTTACTGTTGCCCCGAACGGCGAAAAAAGCCAACGGTGTCACGGCAGTCTCAATCGCCTTTCGGCTGGGGGGGCCTCTCCGACTGTCGCAGATCATGGGCACGGAGATCGTGCCGATAGAGCACGTCTCAATCGCCTTTCGGCTGGGGGGGCCTCTCCGACCAAGCATGGACCTGACCAGAGCGCTGGCGAAGATGCGGAGGTCTCAATCGCCTTTCGGCTGGGGGGGCCTCTCCGACCTTATGGTTGTCGCGTTGCTGGCGCGTGTCGGGCGCACGTCTCAATCGCCTTTCGGCTGGGGGGGCCTCTCCGACAAGGGCAACAAAGCCAAGTAAGGTACGGTACGGGGGTCTCAATCGCCTTTCGGCTGGGGGGGCCTCTCCGACTACATTGAACTATTGTCGGAACCGTTTGGTAACCCGTCACGTCTCAATCGCCTTTCGGCTGGGGGGGCCTCTCCGACGCAAGCAAACCGTGCAACCATGACGCGAGGCGACCGGGCAGTCTCAATCGCCTTTCGGCTGGGGGGGCCTCTCCGACAAAGCCAAGTAAGGTACGGTACGGGGCAGGGACAGCTAACGTCTCAATCGCCTTTCGGCTGGGGGGGCCTCTCCGACCCGGACACACAAGCGCAACACAATGGAATCCCTGAGTGAGTCTCAATCGCCTTTCGGCTGGGGGGGCCTCTCCGACGCGAGGTCGCTTATGATCTGCGCCGAGAGCTATGAGGACGTCTCAATCGCCTTTCGGCTGGGGGGGCCTCTCCGACAGGGCGAGGAATGCAGTTCGACCCGTCGATGTTTCTGAGGTCTCAATCGCCTTTCGGCTGGGGGGGCCTCTCCGACGCGGACAAGTCCGTGTCGGATGCGGATCTGACCGCGTTCCTGTCTCAATCGCCTTTCGGCTGGGGGGGCCTCTCCGACCTATCTATCAGTGCTCATACTGCAATCGGTATTATCGCGTCTCAATCGCCTTTCGGCTGGGGGGGCCTCTCCGACCACCGTCACGTAGCGAGGTCGCTTATGATCTGCGGCGGGGGGGTCTCAATCGCCTTTCGGCTGGGGGGGCCTCTCCGACGGGCGGCGCGACGACCAGCGAGATCCTGGACGCCTGCGAGAGTCTCAATCGCCTTTCGGCTGGGGGGGCCTCTCCGACCAGGTCGCGGCCGAACTCCGTCACGTTGCGACTGCCCTTAGGTCTCAATCGCCTTTCGGCTGGGGGGGCCTCTCCGACTCGTCGGGAAAGCATGTATATTACCCTATGGGCACGGTTTTGTCTCAATCGCCTTTCGGCTGGGGGGGCCTCTCCGACATAGCCTACAACCTCAGCTGCGATCTGGACCAAATCGTCTCAATCGCCTTTCGGCTGGGGGGGCCTCTCCGACCGGTCACACCGGACTCAGGGGTCGCACCTGGACGCAGCAGTCTCAATCGCCTTTCGGCTGGGGGGGCCTCTCCGACGAGAGTATGTTTATCACGTTATGGGCCCGGTTCCTGCCAAGTCTCAATCGCCTTTCGGCTGGGGGGGCCTCTCCGACGCAGAGAGAGTATGTACATAACGCTCTGGGCAAGATTTGTCTCAATCGCCTTTCGGCTGGGGGGGCCTCTCCGACACCGGGCTCCGCAACCTGCTGGGGGACAGCGGGTTGACGGGGTGCGTCGGCGGGAGGCGGGTTTCCGCCCCGTCTTGGCGGGTGCGGAGGGGGGACATGTTTGTCGTAACTCCTTTTAGTTTAGCCGTTTCTGGCGTCGGCGGCAGCGGCCTGGTTTGCGGGGTTTCCGGCTGCCGCCGATGCGGCAACGCGTCACGGTTGGCGCCGGCGCCAGTATACCGATACTGCCACCGGCCCGCGGTGTCAAGCAGGGGCGCCCAGGAACGGCCTGACGCAGTGACTCAGTGACGCAGTGACTCAGTGGTGCGCAACACCCGACACTTGCCGCCCGGCGCCTGTCACAGGATGTAGCAGATGCGCTTGATCGGGCGCGCGACCACGCCCATGCTTTCGACCTGTTTCACGCATGACTTGCAGATGCGGTAGGCGATGATGGCGTCCTCGCCCTCGTCGATGATCTCGATGAGGCGGAGCCAGAGGCGCTGGAAGAGTTCGTCAGGCAGGTCGCACTCGAACACGCTCTTCTCGACGCGGGCGCCGAAGTCCTCGCAGACTTTGGCGACCTTGCGCAGGCGCTTGGGTTCGCACACGTCATAGGCGACCAGGTTCAGCATGTGCTTGATCTCCATACTCTCCGGGCCCGGGTGATGCTCGGTGACGCCAACATCGTACCGGTTGTGCCAGTCGACCGGCTCGGGCCAGGACGCCTCGGGCATCCGCGCGGGCGTGGGCTCTGCCCCCGCGCCCCCGCCGGGGGACGTCATGGACTTCCCCCGGACCCCCTTCGAGGCGTTCGGCAGCGGGGAACCGTTGCCCGGTTCCCCGCTGCCGAACGCCGGCTGGGCCGTCCGCCGAGCCGGAGGGACGTGCAGTTCCGCAGCACTCATTGGGGGGCTCGCCTGTTACGTTGGCCGTCTCATGGCATGATAAAGAACTCGTTGAGGCCCTGGCCGTCCATGGCGCGCAGGAGTGTGTTGACCTGGGCGCGGAGCACGCCGCGGAAATCGGTGTGCGGGCCGTTCTTCTCCTCGGCGAAGCGGCGCGTCATGGAACGCTCGTATTCGCAGAAAAACTGCTTGCGCGCCTCGCGTGTCAGGTAGGTGCCGCCGTCCTCGGCGCGGTACTCGAAGTCCTCCGGCTTGAGCTGTTTGTGGCTGAGCATCTTGATGGCGAGCAGGTCGCAAAGCGGCGCGCGCAGCGGTTCGAGCAGGTCGAGGGCCATGGACGGGCGGCCATAGCTGATCTCGTGCAGGAACCCGAGGCACGGGTCGAGTCCGGCGGCGCGCACGGCGCTGTCGACCTCGGTCAGGACGATGGTGTAGGTCCAGGAGAGCAGTGCGTTGGCCGGGTCGCGTGGCGGGCGGCGGCTGCGGCCTTTGAACGGCATGTCTTCGGGGAAGAACGTGCCGAACCGGTTGAAGTACAGAGCGCCGGCAAGGCCTTCAAGGCCGCGGAGGCTGTCGAGGTCCTTGGCCTGGGTGGCGCGCAGGCTCAGTTCCTGGAGCGAGTTGCCGACATCGAGCTGGGCCGGGGCCTGGGCGTCGTCGCGATTGGCGGAGAGGCGCTGCAGGACGCGGCGGCTGTTGCGGATCTTGGCCGTCACCAGGGCGCGTGCGACATCGAGTGCGAACGGCGCGTTGCGGGCCAGTTCGTACTGGCGCAGGCGGCGCAGCGCGTGGCCGTTGGTCATGGGCGAGAGCGTGCCGAGCCAGCGGCCGCTCGAACCCATGAAGTGCGCCGGAATGCCCTCGCGCGCCAGCCGCTGCAGGACCGCGGTGCTGACGTTGGCGCGGCCGACGATCACGACGCGGTCGAGGTCGAAGAACGGCACCTGCATGGTCACGACGTCGTCCTTCTCGTGGTCGAGCCGGCTGACCTCGATGCGTTCGCTGTTCAGCTTCGCCTCGGTCTCGTAGCCGTTCAGGTAGAGTGTCGGCATCGCGGGTTGGCTCCCTGGTTCTGCGTCCCATGCCTCACTGCGTCACTGAGTCAGTGCGTCACTGCGTCACGAGTCTTTCCCTGCCCCCGCGCCTGGCCGCCGTGTGCCCGCCGGGCGCACCACCTGCACGAGTCGGTGCAGCCCGGCGACGAACAGCCACTCGGTCACCAGCGGGCCCGTGAGGCAGGCGTGCGCCATGGCTCGCGGCCGCGGATCGGCCGGGCGCGGCTGCAGTACGTGCTGGAATCGCCGCCAGGTGACGCGGTCCGGCGCGAGCACGAGGCGCGGGTCGAGGTACCGTAGGCAGCGCAGGAGCCGCGCGCGGTCGCGGCCGGCATTCCCGGCGCGGAAGCGGAACGACGGGACCGGCGCCGCCGCAGGCCGGCGCCGCGTGGCGCGTCCGTCGAGCATCAGCACCGGGCACGGTGCATCGAGCCAGTCGCGGTAGATGTTGGGTTGGTGGCGCACGGCGGTCGCGGTATGACGCAGTGACGCAATGACGCGGTGACTCATGCGGGGGCGGAAGCTGGTCGTTTGCTGGCGCATCGCGTTCTCCCAGTTGTCTGTCTCTGGGAGCACGTTACGCCCGAACGCGGCGTGGCGCGAGTCCACGGACGTCCGCTGACGTCCGCGGCGGTGTGGGACCGCACCAGGCGGCGACTCCGCGCGCCCCGCAGGTCATGAGTCACTGGGTCACTGAGTCGGGGGTCGGCTTCGGCGCGTGTCGCTCAGTCCGGACTGTGGTCGTATATCCGGACCGGCCCGGTGACGGGACTGTCGTAGGTCAGCGACCGGACACGGCCGTGCAGGGCGTGCGCGAGCTTGAGGTACACCCAGATGGGTGCCGACCCGGTCAGGGTGACATCCGCGCCGGGCGGGACGGCGGCGAGGGCGCGGGTCATGTACGTGTCGAGTTCGGCCAGTTTCGCCCTACCTTTGGCGGCGTAGAGGGTCGAGAGGTCGAGGGTGGTCATGGTTGCGGCCCCGATGCGCTGAAGTCCGGCGCTCCAACCAGAAGTCCGCACCGCAACGTTCTGCAGGCCGCTTCGAAGGTTGTGCGCTTGCCGTGGTCGTCGAATCTGTGAACACAGAACATGGTGTGGCTGAAAGCCCCACCGAACTCGACGGCACGCTGACGGGTCGCGAAGACGTGTTCGAGCGGTTTGACATGAGTGTCGGAGACCTTGCATGACACGAATGCCAGCGCCAGACGTTCGGGATCGACGGCGACGATATCGGTCTCCCCCAGGCTGTCGTCGCGCCGCTGCGACTCTACGCCAATATGGATGTCGGCGAACCGTCCGCTGGTAAGCATCGCGTGGGCACAGGCATATTCGTACCATGAGCCTTCGAGTTCCTGGAGGCAGCGCAGCGTGGCCCGAACGCGGTCGTCGGGGGTGCGCGTAGCCCCGGGGAGCACCAGGCGCCAATTGCCCGCGCCGTGTTCCTCCACGACGCCCCTGGCGGCGGCCGCCTGCAGGAAGGCATGCTGGGTGTCGTCGTCAGGCGCCGGCAGGCCGCGGGCGAGGATACCGTCGATCTCGCTCTTCCTCGGGTCCTTCCTGTCTGGGCGCAGGCGGTCGCGGACCTTTCCCAAGTAGCGCTGTGTGGGCGCCGGTGCGTGTGTCATCAGGTCGAGCACGGCCCTGCCGAAGTCGAGTTGCCGCTCGACCGGAGCATCCATCTTTAGCGCGCTGGCGTCCAGACCATAGGCGCAGAGCACTTGCCGGACGGTCAGCCGTCGCGCCAACTCACGCAACGGCGGCAATTCCGGCAGCTCGCCCGTCTCCCCGGAAAACCAGTCCTTGTCGACGTACAGGGTGGGGATGCCCGCGGCCCTGGCGAAGTCTCGCGCCCCGATGCTCATAAGTTTGGTGCCGCCGGTGATGTGGATCAGCCCAATGTCATAGCGTGCGGCTAACGCGGTGATCCGTTGTCGGACGGCGCCGATGCTGGGCGGCGACTCGGGAATACGCAGGTCGTCATCGGCGGCGAAAGTTGCCGCGGGAACACCCGCCAGGACCGCGGCCTGTTGCAGGTGTCTTGGGACGTCCGCGAAGCGCGGGTCCGCCGACCGCAGCAGCAGAACGCGTTCCGGTTTGAGCGCCAGGATCGCCAGCAGATTCGGAATGGTCTGTTCGCTGACGAGGTGGAGGTGGGCTACCGGCTGGCTCATGGGCGGGGGCTCCGTTCTTCTTGTGACGCAGTGACGCAGGACGCGGTGACGCAGTGGGGGGCATTGGGTCATTGCGTCACTGGGTCATTACGTCACTGGGTCACTGCGTCCTGCCGGGATTTCCCGCGTGCCCTTGCACGCCGGGTAGGCGGTGCAACCCCAGAAAGGCCGGCCGGCGCGCTGGCCGGTGCGGGAAACGCGCTGGCGCATGGGTTTGCCGCATTCGGGGCAGTCAGGGGCGGGTTCGGCGGGGCCGGCTGCGTCGTCGCGCGTCGCGGTCCGGCACTGGTGCAGGCGTTCGCGGAACCCGCCGTCTTCCATAAAGGCCTGGCCCTGGTGTTCGAGCTGGCCGCCGAGCATGGCCATGGTCTTGGTGATGAGCACGATCATCGCGTTGGCGACGACCGTGTCATCGTCGCTGTCGAGCCAGCGTGCGAACGGCGCACGGACGCGGTGGAAGTACTCCCAGTAGTCGTGCAGCGGATCGTCGGTGTACTCGAACGTGGGCAGGCGCAGCGCGGCCAGTTCGACCCGTTGCGGGTCGTCCTGGCGCCAGGGTATGCAGCCTTTGTCGGCCAGGTGGATCTCGAAGTCGCCGAGGAGTTCGGCGAGGCTCGCGCGCGACACGTCGGTGAGCTTGATCTCGGTCTCCTTCGAGGTGGCGGCGCGCTCGGACGCCTCAATGATGTTCTGGCGGCCGGAGCGGGCGGCCCCGACCATCTGCCCGCTGGTCTTGCCGAGCGGATCGTCCCGGAACGAGATGAACCGCCGGCAGAACCGAATGGTCCCGAGCTGAATCATGGTGGCAAACGTGAAGCTGTACAGCTTGCGGTACCCGCCAGACTTGTCGAAGAGCTGGGGCATGGGAAAGACGCCCTTTCGTTGTGGTTGTGACGCAGTGACCCAGTGACGCCGTGACGCAGTGGGGGGGGCCGGCCCCGTGCGCCCGCTCCGAGCCATGAGTCATTGCGTCATTGGGTCACTGAGTCACTGCGCTCCGGGGCATGGGGTCACGGCAGCCCTGGCTGCCGCGCCGGCCCAGCCAAACCGGTGAACCGTAGCGCCCGACGGCGCGACAGGCAAGCCGCACCGCGGGAACGGCCCCCGCGCCCCCCGCGTCATGACCCATGAGTCACGGCGTCATTGGGTCACTGGGTCAGTCCGGACCTTGCCGCCTGGCAGCGCGGGAGGCAAGCGGGGTCAGGGTCCAAGGCAGTGGTCCTCTGCCGTGCCTTTGGTCCGGGGGAAACGGAAGCCGGCCAACCTGAAGCCTCTGGTTCGGCTCCTGGCCTCCAGCGTCGCTTCGGCAAAGAACACGACCGGGAGCACGCCATCCGCCAGCCTGACCGGGCGCAGGTGCACGCCGCTCGCCTGGCGTGGAGTGGAACTGCCGAGTGGCGATGGCGGCCCCTTGGCAGGATATCGCCCACGCAAGGCGCGCAGGCAACTCTCGAGGACCTCCAACGCGTCGCGCGGACTCTCACACAGTACCGGCTTGCCATCGGGGCCGATGGCCCAGCAGACCTCGACGCGAGGCGCAAGGGATGCGGCCCAGCCAGCGAAGTCCGCAAGAGCCAGTTGTTCCCCCGAGTCGGCGAACGCGCCGAGTCCTCGGGTCTGGCGCAGGCCCAAGGAACCCAAGCGACGGAAAGCGACCAGTGCGGCATCCAGCGTCTTCCCATCGTCTGACGCCAGAGAACGGCGTACGACGGTATCAATCGAGAACTGCGTCTTCGGCGAAAGATAGCCGTCCTCCGTGTAGCGGAGTCCCCGGCCCGACGCTTTGGCGAAGTGAAAGAGGTAGTAGAGCGGTTCGTTCGGTCTGGGCAGTTGGACCGGGGCACCATTGGCCTCAGATCGGACTCGAATGACAATCGCGCTGGCAGCCGGGGCATCTCCATGCACTCCGCCGAACACCCGCTTCTCCTGTTCGGGTGTTCCTCCGAGCACACGGAACCACCAGCGGAGCTGGCCGCGGATGGACGGCGCGCGGACTTCCGCCCTCGCTTGATCGGCGCCGGCGCAGAAGCAGGGCGTGAGGAGTTCGAGGGTTATCGTTGTGTTCTTCATGGCAACTTCACTCCCAAGCGCGCGGCGACGGGGCGGACGGCGGCGACCCGTTTCCAGCCCTTGCTTTTCTCGCGTTTCTTTGCGTCCTGACGTTCGGCTTTGGCGGCGTCGGCGGCATCTTCCTGCCAGACCCCGGCATATTCGCCCGCCAGCAGGAGACAGATGGATCGCTGTTGATCCTCGGGCAGAGACCCGATCTGGGACATCTTTCCCTTCAGCGTAGCGGTCGGGTCGGTCCCAAGCGTTTTAGCGTACTCGTCGGCCGCGCGTTCTTCGGGGGTCATGGCCGCCAAACGCCTGGCCTCGGCATTGGCTTTGGCGCGTACTTCGGCCTGAAGGCGGGCCGCTTCGGCAGCCTCTCGCTGGCGCCTGGTGTCGGCCTCCTCATCGTAGAGGAACCAACCGTACCCCGCGGCGGTCTTGGCGCCCGCGCCGAAAACCGTCAGGCCGTCGATCAACCAGCGTTTGGCTGCGGTGACAGGCGAGAACCCGGACGGGAGAACGGCGGAGACGCAATTGGGGACAGCGCGCCGGATGGGTACAAGGGTGAACACGAACTCAGTCCCCGCTTCGACGGCCGGGAAGAATTGCGGGTTAGGGTTTTCGTTGTCGTACGCTTTGGCACGGGGATCGTGGTTCCTGTAGTACTCCGGGTGGTGGCAGTTAACGATATCGGTGACCAAGGCGACCTTGCCAGGATCTGCTGGCGTGGCCGGAAGGAAAGAGACGGAGCCGGCAAGCATCCGCAACTTGCCCTTCTCGGCATGGAACAGTTCGGGGCATCGCCGCGTCAGGTACTCGTCGAGGTATTCCTCAGGCTGACGTTTGCGGTCGCCCTCCTGCCTGGGCATCGAATCCGACGTTGGGAAGCCAAAGACCACGGCGATCGCGAGTGCCAGGCGCATGCGTTCGTTCCCGTCAGGCGTGTCCTTCCATTCGCCCCATGCAGCGTGGGCAGCTATCCCTTTGACCGCGCTGCCGGGGATCATGGGGCAACCGAAGTGGCGGTGCAGGCAGAGTCCCGCGTTCTCGAGGACGCCACCGGCCTGGTTGACGATGAGCCGGCCGCCGAGCCGGGCGGAGAAGCACACGGTTACCGAAGGCGGCAAGGATGGGAGGGCCCGAAATGGGACGGCCGTCTTCGTCCGGCCATGGCAGGCAACGACGGCATCGACCTCGGCCTTCTTCGAATTGTCGCCGAGGTGAACGAACTTCTCCAGGCGGAGCGACGGGGACTCGCACTTGGCGAAGTCCGTCCCCAGCAAGGCCTGGACCTCTTGAGTGGCGGTGGCTCTCATGACTTGCGCCCTTCTTTGTCCGCGAAACGTCGGAGGTAAGCCAGGTAGGCCAGCGCTTCGGTAGTGTCCGCCCGCAGCGCGGCGGCATCCGTCTTTGTCAGACGATCCAGGAATGCGTCCGGATCCTTGTCCTTGCCCAAGTGGACCACGATGGCCTTGAACACCTCGTAGTGGCCCTCGTTCTTGAGTTGGTTCCTGTCGTTCCGCTCGACGGCGAAAGCCAAGGCACCCAGGATGCCGTTCTCCCGTATCATCGTCGGAACCTTCTTGACGACTTCACCCCGGTTCTTTCCGGCAAAACCGCCGGACCTTGCGGCGGTCAACGCATTTGCGGCCCGGACTTGCTCAAGGTTCTTCATGTTCACTTCACCTCCTGCATGGCGACCGAGCACCAGCCCAGGCCGGTCGTCTCATCGCCGCCGAGCTGGAGCACGCCTTTGGCTTCCTGCTTGAGTTTCGCGTCCAGGGCGCCGAGTGCGGCGGCAGCGTCTTTCCGTGTGGCGACGTCCTTGCCCTTCTGTGCCTGCCCCGCGATGACGGCGTAGAACAGCGTCTCGGACGGCACCTGTTCCTGATTGAAGAGCGCGCCTTGGGCCACAGTGCCCGTCGCGTCATCGATGCGGACGCGGGTTACGACCTCGCAGGCGTGCTCGACGAAGTAAGTGAAGAGCTCGTCGGACACGATCACGAGGCGTTCGCCGACAGCCTGCCATACGGCGTCGTCTGACAACTTGCCCAGGGCCGTGGTGACGTCCTTCGGTGCTTCCCCTTTGACGGCGAAGCAGTACTCTTCGAGGATGACCTTCTTCTCGGTCGCAAACTGCACCGTTGGCCCAGCCAGGCACTCGCTCTCGGTCGGAGCCTCCGGGATCGCAAACTCCGCACCCGCGGCGTCGCGTTTGTAGCGCGCCAGCGCCAGTGGACAGGTGACCCACGCGAATCCGCCCTTGGCGGAGCGCACCGGGAAGGCGAGCACGCGCGCTTCGCCGATCAGCAACGCACCGGCGCTGGCGGCGTTCGCATCGTCACTGCCGAAGAGCCAGAGCAGTTCGCTGCTGGCCTTCCGGCGGGTCTTGGTTCTACCATCTTCCTCGCAAGTTTCCACGTCACTGAGCCACAGGTCGGCGAGCACGCCCTTCAGGCTTGTGCCGGGGATGATCGGTATCCGGGTGTGCCGCTCGCGCATGACGGGCGCGTCCACGGCGCCGACCGAGTTACCGGCCCCGACGTGCAGAGGTGTGCGGGTGAAGATCGTCATGATGCGCTTTTCCATGTTCCGTTACTCCTTTCCGTTTGCCGTTGTGCTCTTAAGGTCTAGGAAATCCCAAGTGCCGCAGACGCCGAGGCCGAAGCCCTTTTCGCCGAGTTCATCGCTCTTCGGCTTGAGGTGCAGGGCATCGATGAAACGCTGAGCGGCCTGAGCATCGTCCAGTTCGAAATAGTAGACGGTTCCGGGGGCAAGCAGCAGACGGGTGGCCTTAGGTCTGCCGCCCGAGTGGTCCCCGGCAACGTCGAGTTTCCAGCCGGAAACGAGAATGGGTTTGCCGACCCGGGCGGCAACGAGCCTGCCGGAAATGGGCTGTTTCGCGCCGTTCTGTTCGACGGTTAGCCGAATTCGGCCTTCCGTGTCTACCCACCCGGGCCGCCAGCCGGCGGTGAAAAGCGCGGGGGTGAGCAGGATCCATTTGAGACGTTTTTGCCCGGGGGCGGGCTTGGGCAGGTCGACGGTTACGGCGGGCGTCAACCTGCCACTGGCAACGCCACCTTGACCGCCGAAGCGCAAGTCGATGCCGGTGGCAACGAATTCCGCGAGCAGGTCTTTGGCTGGACTGGAGTTCTGTCCCGACTTGCGCGTTTCGGCGTGGGCCCAGGCGCAGAGTTCGACGCCTTCGCGGAGACGCAGGTATTCAGCTTGGTAGAACACGTGTTCGCGATGGGCATGCGTGGCCGGATCGATGCCAACGCCGGGGCGTGTCTCGGTCAGGTACAAGTCCCCGGCCCTGGTGGTAGCGGCCTGGGCTCTGCCCTGGAGATAGGACACAAACTCCGCAACGGCCAGCCACGGCTCAACGTCTTCCTTGGACGGGGGCGTGGCTGCGGCGACAGCGTATCTCAGGGGCGCGGGCAGGTTGGACGCCGTGCCCGCCGGGAGGCGGACGGGGTGCATGATGCCACCGGGCACGAGATCGGCAGGGGACGGCAGGTACAGACCGGCCTGCATGAGCCCGCCGCCCCTGCCGTTGACGCCGCGCGCAATGTACGGGAATGGCCCGATGGTGCGGAGTCCGCCAAACCGCAGTGAACTGCGGTCCGGGGACTTGCCGCGTTCCGCTCGGGCCTTCTCCTTGTCTTTCCAGTTCGTGTGTCGGGACTCGCAACTCGGATCGAGTTCGGGCCAGCGGTCGTGGAATGCGGACAGGACTGCGGCATGCAGCACGTTGGGCAGTGGCCAACGGCCGCCCGCGCCTTCGTCACTGCCGCCCAGTGGCCGGGCGTCGCGGAAGAAGAGCAGGTCGCGGGCGCTGAGCGTGAGTGTGTGCTTGAGCATGGGTTACTCCTCCTCGCCGCGGCTGCGCTCAATGAAGGCAGCGGTCAGGAACAGGTTTTCAAACTCGGCAAAGGCGGTCTTGCGTCCGGCGTCGAACTGGGATTGGAGCCAGCCGAGATAGCGTATCGCGGGTTCGCGGAGTGTCTTTCTGTCCCCTTTGAGACCGGCTGCCTGCTGTTCCAAGACGTGGTCGAACTCCAGCGGGATGACTCGAAGCGGGTCGAAGCCGTCCTCGATCGCGCCGGTCTCCAGTCTGTACGGGTGCAGTAGCGCGGCCAGAGCGTACGGGAACTTACCGGATATGGGCGAATACTCCTTCTCCTGCTGGGTGCGGCCCCGGAGTCCGCAATAGGTCTGGTACAGCGGCAGCGCGGGAGAATCCCATTGCGCACCCCAGTGGACGGTTTCGCCACCCCGCTTGAGCAAGGACACGGCGAACGCGGCACGGCCGAAGCCGCCCTGGTCAGGATCCTTCTTGGCGCGTTTCTCGGCGGCTTGGGCTTCGCGGACCAAGACCTGCAACGGGTGGCTGGAGTGACCGATGGCGATGCCACACGAGACGTCAGCGCGTGGACCGGGGACGATGATCGGGTATTCCGCATCGACGAGCAGGAAACCGTCCGCGGCGAATGCCAGGTTGAAGTCACGCACCGGATCCTGGTCGGGAAGTTCACTCTGCTTGCCCCGGAAGGCGGCACGCAGCGCCTGAGCGCAGCGCAGGGCTTTGTCGGCGGGGAGCATGGCGAGAACATCGTCGCCGCCGGCATAGATCAGTTGGCCGTCGTACCGACGCACGATACGGCCGGCGACATGGTTCGCGAAGTTGGCGAGTGCCTCGCTGAACTGCATGTGGTATGAGGGCGTGAGCGGCCGACGCAGGTTCTTGGGGATCTTGCCGTGGAAATAGGACTCGGCGGACTCGGCAAGCTGGTCGAGAAACGCCGGAGTTTTCGCGCCGGAAATCCACTTGCCCATCTCGTCGCCGTCCATGGCGATGATCGCGACATAGGGCGAACTGTCGTCATTGCTCTTGGCGATATCCTCGACCGACTCGAAGCGGAGCGTGTCGTGCATGAGCTTGTCATCAATGCCCAGCTTGTCAAGGAGGTAGCCTGGCGCCCGGCGGCACCACAAGCGCTTGATGAGAGTGACCGCGCCGTAGGGGCCTTCATTGTCCTTGAGGGGGCTCTCTGTCACGCTGCGCAATGCGTCCCACAGATTCTCCGAGCCGATGATCTCCTCTCTGCCGGTGAGGGCGTCCTTGCGGGCGCCGTCCTGATTCGGGTCCGTGACGAATTGGGCGAACTCGCGGGTGTTTCGGCGCGCGGCGTGGGCGAACTCGGCGGTCTGCACGTTGGCGGACCAGAGGAACCCGGGGTTGTTGAGCCGCGTCTTGCCTTTCCCGGTGTCGTCCCTGTCCGCATCCGAGTAGTATCGTGGGTCGCGATCCTGGACGGGCATGGTCTGGGTGGCCAGCTTGTGGAAGGCCTGGAGGACGGTGGCCGGGGCTTCGTCGGCGTTGGCGGTCGCGTTCACGGGCAGGCTGTCGAAGTCCGAGAGTCCCTTAGCGATGTCGTGTTCCCAGGGGAGGACCGTCCAGGTGACCTGGGGCCAGAGTTCGACTTGCTTGTCCCAGCGCGTTTTCCAGCCGTCCTGTGGCGGCTGGCCGACGTCGGTGGCGAGCTTGGCGAAGGCGTCCCAGCAACTGGCCGAGATGGCGCGGAGTTCCTCGTGGATGGCTTCTTCCGCGGCCCGGGCCAGATGATCGCCAGCGCGGTCACCGCTGGCGGGGACCAAAGCGAGAAAACGATTTGGCAGGGTGGGATTGAGCAACACGCGGGCCAGGCGTGCACGGTCGCGTTTCCTGCCATCCATGTACATGCGTTCCCAGAGCGTCTCCTCGCCGCCCTTCCCGTCCGCATAGGTGGCCGACTCATAGAGGTCGCGGTGCAGGACATCGAAAATGCCTTGACCGCGGAGGGCGGGGAAGATGATGTTGTCAGGCCCGAGCCGGTCGGTGACGGCCTTGATCGCATGGGCGGTGAGCCAGCTCAACAGGTAGCTGCCGCTCCAGAGGTCCCGGGTGGACCGGGCGGCGGCGATGAACTCCTGCACGGGACCGAGCTGGAACACGAGGAAGGCAGGGCGGATGGTCCGGTCGGTGTCGCGGCAAGCTTGCAGGGCGGACGCCACGCTCATGTGCGTCCAGATCGTATGATCCGGGATACGGGTGTCGGCCGGGAAGTAGGCAAGACTGCGACCGCCGTCCGACCTGACGGCTTCCTCCATCCAGCGTCGCCAGTAGAAGAAGAATCGGGTGCGGAAGTCCTCTGTCTTGATGCCGCCGTAGGCGTTCTGGAGGATTTCCTGGGCCTTTCCGGCGGTTGGGGGCAGCCGGAGTTCCAGTTCGCTTCCGCCGAGCGGATGGCGGAAGGTGCTTCCCGTGGCGCCGGTGAAGGATGCGGCACATTTCGCCTTCGGGAAGGTGAAGCGGTCTGCTGCGGCAGCAGTCCAGTCGGTGTCTCTCAAGGCCCTCAGCAAGTCGTCATCGGCCCCCTCGACCCAACCGGGAATGGCGGCCTTGGCAAAGGCGAGGGCCATCTCCTCATGCTGGCGAATATCCATCGCCTTGGCCGGCGGGTCATGCAGGAAGGCGAGCAACTTGCGTTTCCAGAATTCGGCATCGGGCATGGTGTGACTCCTCTTCCTTCGTCGGCCTCGACCGAGGTTGGCCATGGTTCTTGCGTTTGAGCGGACTGTACCGCGTCATCCCCTGTCCCCGCGAATCCGCTGACGTCCGTGGACGTCAGTCGAGCTTGATGGTGACCCGGTCCGGCGGCAGGGCCAGAGCGTAGACGCCCCTGGGCCCGGCCGGGAGGCAAGCTTCGGCAGCCGCATTGCCCGCGGCGTGCCGGAACTTGGCGCGCAGGCTCGAAACGAGCTTGCGGAAGTCGTCCTTGTCGTTCTTGCCCGGAAAGGCGCCGTCCGGGCCGCGGTGATGCACGATCTCCGGCATCTGTTCGGCCGCGACGTTGTTTGCGAACTCCGCGAACGCCTGCATCAGCACCTCCTGGCCGCGGAACGGCGGCTGGTTCGCGATCCGGCGCGCGGCGAGCAGCCAGCAGAGCACAAACTCAGCGGGACTGAGCGCGACGGGCTTGTCGTTGAGACGGCAGGTCTTGTCGGTTGGGCGCAGCAGCAGGCGTGGTGCGGGCAGGTTCTCGCCCAGCCGACGGTTGGCCAGTGCCACCGTAGCGGAGAACGCGCCGGGCAGGCGCAGGTACTCGTGCGCGAACAGGTTCCGAACACGCACAAACGGGATGTCGCACAAGCGGATGCGTGCCGCGGTCGGTTTGTGGCGTTGCCCGTCCGGGAGTCGATACGAGCGGATCGCGGGATCGGGAAAGACGAAGCGCGGTTCGAGGTCCGGCCGGTCAAACGGCGGGTTGACTACGACGTGCACCAGCCGGTCCTGTTCGCGGCCCAGCAGCGCCATGCACAGCGCGCCCAAGGCCGTCATGGTCTTGCGGCCGCCGGCCACTGAGAGGACCAGGCGCGTGTCGGCGTCCTCGGTGAACTGGCGCAGGTTGTCGAGGATGAAGTCGGCAACGGCGTCGTTGTCGCGGTCGGTAACGATGTCATTGAGTTCGGTGGCGCGGTCGGGCGCGGGAAAGACCCGGATCGCGTCGCCCGAGTCGCCGAACAGCAACGTGCCGGCCGGCGCACGCAGGACGTCGCGCAGACGTTGCCAGGTGCCGGAGTGCAGTAACTGCGTCCGCAGCCCGTCGCGACCGGCGACGGTGGTCAGTGCCACCACGCGTGATGGTAGGATCGGGGGGACCTCGCGGGCGAGCGCCCACACGGTTTCCGTAATGACCGCCGGGCTCAGCCCGCTGAGCGCGACCAGAATTGTCTTGGGCGGCGCAGTCGCCGCTGCCTGGGACACAGACGCCCTCGGATGCCTGGGTTTCACCCGCCCCTCCCGTAGCCAAGTCCCGACGATGGCGAGACGATCGCCGCTCTTCGACGCGCGGCGCAATACGCTGGCAAGGTAACCACCACGGCGGAATGTGCAAATCGGCCGGCTCCGGATCCATGGCTGTTCCAAGATTCGTGACCGTCGCGTGCAGCGAGTACCCCCGGCGTGTCCCCACGCCGGGGGGGGCGGCCTGAGGACAGGCCGCCCCTACCAGGTGTGCGCGGAGGCGTCGGCCTTCCGAGACGCGGCGCCAGATCTTGAAACAGCCCGGCGCCGGATCAGCCGTAGACGGGCGAACGTGGACGCGTGGGGTGATGCTCGGGCTGGGTCCCGTTCTTCTGGTGACTCAGTGACGCAGTGCCGCAGTGACTCGGTGACTCAGTGACTCAGTGCCGCACGACACTCGACACCCGTTGCGACCGACATGTTGGTGCTGGCGCCCGCGTCAAGGGGGAAAACGCCTACTCGGCCGGGATCACGCGGAAATGGACGAGGGAGTTCCACTCGTTCTGCGAGTTGCCGAACCCGGAGAATCGGACCTGGCATATCTCGTGCGGGTCAAACGGGTAGGTTTCCAGGTCGGCGGACTTTCCGGAACTGGCGCCGTCGAACACCTTCTTCCAGGTCACGCCGTCGCGGCTGGTTTCGAGTGCGAACTTCGCTTGCCGCGTCGCGCCCTGGTGCCACCTAATCCCAATCCCCTTGGCCGTCATCGGTTGGGCGAGCACCAAATCGAACCGCACATCGCGGCCCTCGGCGGCCCAGTACTCCTGCCGCCCCGGAATGTCCGTGAGCATGGCGCGCAATGCCAGCAGATCCGAATTCTTGTTCGCTTCGATCCACAGCACATTGTCCGGGCAGCGGAACTGACTCGGCGCCAGTTCGACGTTGTTCCCCGCTTCGTCGCGCAAGAAATCACGTCCGACCAGCGCGGCCACGACGGCGGCGGGGACAAACCACCCCTCCGGCTCACGCACAGCCGGACTCGGCATCTGGAAGCGGTGGCCGCTCAGTTCGAAGTCGTTGGCGGCGGCCTGGAAGACCGCGGTCCTGTCGCCCGCCTTCACGCACAGTTTCCCGTCCGCGTCCACGGCATCGATGCCGAGCGTCTTGAGCAAGGCGGTTGCGGGCAGGAGCAGGCTCGTGCCCGCCGTCCTGGCCGGTGGGACGGGGATGACCTGCCCGTCGAGGAAGACGCGATCGGTCAGTGCCGCGGCCAGCGCCGGCATGCAGTCCGGCGGCGCCTGGTACTCAGGCGCCCCGGGGAGAGCCCCAGGCTGGACCGCGAAACTCCCGCCGGGCACCACGAAGAAGGCGGTGTTCTTCCCGACTTCGACCCGAGCGTTGAACTGGACCTTGCCATCCGCGCTGCGGACGCTCCACGCGCCCGGTGCGAGACCGGCGAGTAGCAGTTGATAGTTCCGATCCGCCGGGACATCGACCTGGAACGGTTGCTCGAGCAGTTCGCCGGTCTTGCTCAGGACGACGACGCGGTCGGCGAGAGTCAGCGCGAAGGTCGTCGCGGTCTCGGCCAGCGCCACCGGCAGTTCCGGCGCCTTGTCGTCTGCCATCGGCATAACCGTCAGGAAGACATCACTGGCCTGCGCCGTCTTGGGGGAGAACATCACGCGGTGCCCGTGACCTTCCGGCTTGGCCGGCGCGGGCGGCGTGAACGGCTGCCCGAACACGCTGTAGGCATCCGCGCCGCTCAGGATCTCCACCTCGCGCTCGTCCGGCTTCGGTCGCAGCATCCGGACGCTGACGTGGCCGCTCAGGCCCAAGGCGCTGTTCCTCAAGATCACCCCGTCGGTGGTCTTCTCCGGCAGGTTCAGGGCGTTGACCTGCCAGTACTTTTTGAACTCCGGCTTGGCGGTGGTCATGTTGTCCAGCACGATGAGCACCGCCGGGGTCTGCTCGTTGTTGAGATTGAGGAAGCAAAACGTCCGCACAAACTCCTGGATCTTGCTGCTGTACGCCGACTTCAGGTCCACGGCGAAGTAGCTGAAGAACGGCCGCTGCGGCACCGGACCGAAACTGGACGAGACCTTCTGGCCGTTGGCGAACATCGGGTCCGTCATCGCCTTCTCCGGAGACGCGGGGCAGGCGCGGACATAGCGCGTTCCGCCGTCGTTCGAGGTCGTGCCGGCGAACTTTTCGTCCGGGTCGACCGCGAACATCATGCTGTGCGAGACCGAGCGCTTGCAGAAGTTGTTGTCGTACGGCGTGCCGTAGAAATGGTACTGCCCGAGGTCGACCGCCTGCAGGCCGCGGTAGTAGATCTGGAAGCTGCCGGCGTCGGAGTGCTGGTGGTTGCCGAAATGGTAGCCGCCGCCCTTCATCTCGACCACCACGTCGGCGAGGTTCCGGCCAACGTTCCAGCCGGTCCGTGCGATCATGGAGCCGAGGATCGGGCCGAAGTCCAGGGTCAACGGCAGCGCGGCGAGGCTCTTCTCCGCCGCCAGGTTCGGATCGTTCAGGAGCAGAATCGGGATCGGCTCGCCAGCCATGCCGTTCTGGCGCTGGAAGTCGGCTTTTATCATCGGGTCGTTGATGTAGGCGTAGGCGAGCAGCGGCGTGACGCCGAGGTTGACTTGCCTGCCGTCGGAGAACCCGTCGCCGTCCCGCAGCATTTGTCCGTTGGCCGAGCGCATGTACAGCCAGAACTTGTAGACGTCGCCGATATTGGGATCGAAAACCGGCACCCCGGTCATGCGGCGGAAGAGCCAGGCGGCGTGCAATTCCCATCCGAATCGGCCGGGGCCGTAACTGACGCCTTGATTGTGCCGCGGCGACTGGTACTCGAACTTGCGCATGGGCACCAGTTCTTCGAGGATGCGATAGGCGCAGTAGCGATACGGCACCGGGTCCTCGTCGTAGATGGCGATGCCCATGCACAGCAGGTCACGGTTGACCTGCCCTTCGCCGCCATGCCCGTTGACGACGATCTGGAGGAAGGGCGGCCAGCCGATCTCCATGTCATCGGCCAGGCGCATGAGGTCCTTGCGGATGCTGTCCCGGTCCTCCGGCGTCATCACGTCGTAGCACCAGTCGTAGGTCAGCGCGCCGGAATAGATGGCGCGGCCGATCTCGCGCGTGATGTCCAGCAGATTGTCGAACTGGACCGCCGCAAGGTAGTCACGGATCAACGTCACCGCCTCAAGCCCGCGCGCCTTGTCGCCCGTCATCAAGTGCACGAATGCCTTGGACACGACGGCTTGTTCCAGCGCGGCATTGTAGGGGACCTCGGTGTTGGGGGCAGTCTTGAACTCGAACGGCTTGGCCGCCTGTTCCTTGACCCGCGCCCAGAGCGGCGCGTTCTCGCCCTTGTCAAGGTTGGCGCGCACCTGCGGCAGCGACTGCTCGCTCACCCAGATACGCGGCCGCGACGCGGGTGGCACGATCGTCGGTTGATACGCGGCCGCGGCGGCCGGAACTTTCGGCGGCGAGTAGGGCGAAATCTGCAGGTAGTCCAGGCGCATGCCCTCCGGCAGCCAGACTCGGATCTCCTGTTCCTCCCCGTTGAACTCAAACTTGCCGGTGGCCTGAATGCAGCTCTCGGGCCGACTCCATGGGACAAACACTACACGCTTGGTTGGGCGACTGCCGCCGACCGAGATCATCAACCGCAGTGAGGCTGTCTTGCCCGCCGCCAGGCGCATCGCTTCGGTCCCTTTGGCGTCGGTCGCCGCATGAGTGCGGACCCAGTACCGACCAGCTTGCGGGGGCTTCGCTTTGAAAACCAGGTCCGGTTGCGTCTCGGGAGAGCCGACGTTGGTGGTGACATCTGTCTTGAGCGACACGCCCTGCTTGCTGGGAAAAGAGCTCTGCTCGACGACTTCCGCCCGCTCGGGATTGAGCTGCGCCGCTTCGGCTTCCAGCGTGATCGGGCCGGCGGGGGCCGGAGCTGCGGCCGCCGCCACGGCCAGAACCAAGGAGCCTATCCCAACCATGCATCTTCCCGTCGGCATGATCCCACCCTCCTTGCGGCCAAGTTACTGCGCCGGTTACTGAGACGAACCGTGACTCTACGCCGCCACGTGCCGGCTGTCAATCGTGCGCCAGTGAAAGTGGGCACCGGCCCTCCTGACCCAGTGCGGTGTGGCGACGCGACCGAATGAGGCCAGGCCGGGAGACCTGGCCTCCACCTTGGTAGCGCCACGCGATTACCGACCTTTCACTGACGCACCACGGCCGAGTGCTGCCTCCGTCGACGGGGGGCGGTGCGCGAGGCCTCTCGCGCTCCCGGTTGCGCAGCAGGACCCGATGCGAACCGACCGGGTATCCCCACGCGGTCCGCGTCTGCACACCCCAGTACGCCGATGCCGTGGCACCTGGTGCGATCCGTGTGTACTGTAGGGGATAGTGAATGCGCGCGAGGTGAATGGCCATCGCCTGCTGTTCTGGCGCCGGGGATGACGCTGGGCGCTTTCGGAAAACAAGGAGGGTTCGAGCATGCCAACGTCCACAGAGAAACGGGTGTCGCGTGCCTGGCGGTGGCCCGCCTGCGTCGCGGTATCGTCCTTACTGGTTCTGGCCTGCCCCGCCCTTTGGGCTGCAGACGCGCCCGGGCCCGAGCAACCGTTCCCCGCCGCCATTGCCCGCGCGCTGTGCGACGCCGGGGTGCAACTGCTGCTGACCGTTCCCGCGACCGGTGCGTCCGAGATCCACGACCGGTACCACGAACTCCCGGGTCGGCCCGCCAAGGTCTACTCGTTCCATGAGGAAGTTGCCTACACCGTGGCGCACGGCGCGGCGCTGAATGGTTGCCGTTCCGCTGTGGCCTTCAAGCCGCACGGCGCAGCCAAGGCGGCCAACAGCATCATCGACTCGCTCAGTTGCGGAACCAACGCCGCCTTGGTGCTGATCGTGGTCGACGATCCAACGGGGCGTCACTCGGACAATATCATGGACGTCCCCGCACTGCTGAAAGGGCTGCGGTTACCCGTTGTCGTGATGAAACCGGATGCCCCGGCGCTCGCCATTGCCGACGCCGTGCGCCAGTCTGAAGCGTTGCGCCTGCCGGTCGCCGTCCTCGTCAACGACGAGGATTTCGCGCGCACGGTCCCGACCGCTGCGCCGCTGCCGCCGCCCGCCGCACCGCCGCCGTACACGCGAGACATCTGTCAGCATCTGCTCTGCCCTGTCCTCACCGGTTACCAGGAGGACGTGCTGCGACGGAAACTCGCGGGTGCGGACTTCAGTGCCGTGCCACGGCCCTCGCTGCCCATCGTGCCGGACCAGCTCCCGCCTCGTTACCGCGACAAGGCTCGCACCTACGTGCCGTTGTTCCAGACGTTCCGCGAGGTGGTGCGGCCCAAGGCGGTATTCGTGGCCGGCGACACCGGCACGTCTACCCTGTTCGCCTTTCCGCCCTTCGACTGCGTCGACGCGTGTACCTACTACGGCGGCAGCCTGCCGCTGGCCATCGGCGCCCTGCTGGCGGGTAAGTCCGGAGTCTGGGCCGTCACCGGCGACTTCGCCTTCATCGCCGCCGGACACCTAGGCCTCATCGAGGCGCGCAGCCGTGGACTGCCGCTCAAGGTCCTGATTGTCCGTAACGATGTGGCGGGGGCCACCGGCGGGCAGTCCATTGCCCCCGGGCTCCTCGACACGATCCTGGCGGGCTACTCCGATGCCATGGTCGCCGTGGACGGAACCGACCCGGCGGCGGTCCGCAAGGCGCTGGAGACGGCGCAGGCCAGCGACCGGCTCGCCATCGTGGTGGCGCGCATCCCCTATCCGTAGAAGACCCGCCTGACAACACGGAACGGCCATGACCGGGGCCGCTCAAAGGCGCCGCGTCGAACGTGGCGCGGCCGCGCAACTGCACCCGGGAAACGATTGCGGCAGGCGATTGGTTCGGAGGCGATGCCATGACTCAGCCAGGATTCCACGAGATCGAGCAGGCAGCCGGAGAACCGCTCGCGTCGCTGATCGCGCCGCGGGCGTTCGCGGTGGAGGCTGGGCTCAAGGACACCTCGGTCAACTTCGAACGGGCCGAGGCGGAGTTCGCCCGGGCGCACGAGCACTACGAGATGCTGGGCATCGCCGACCGGATCGAGTTCATTGCCCATGCCGAAGGACATGTCCCGGCAACCCGCCGCGCCTTTGAGTTCCTCGAACAGCATCTCGGCGTTGCGCGCTGACACAGGTTGCGCACACCTCGTCGGTCTTCTGTGCTTGACACATCCCTTGACTCATACTTGACCTGGGTGCGCATCCAGCAACTGGTCGCTGTAATCGCCAACGGGCGGAAGCTGGTCCTCCGCTGTCACTCGCCCCGGGACGCATATCGTTTGTGTACAGCCTTCAGGTTGTCCGGGTGACACGTCGTACCCGGAGCAGGCTGAAGCCTGTACACAAACGGCAGGGCGAGTCACGCTCACGCATGATCGGCCGGGGAGCGCGGATGGGCTTGCCCCCAGCGCAACGGCTTTCAGTGATCGCGGCGGGGGGCGTGCTGGAGCCACTCGTTGACGCCAGCTTCCTGACCCTTGTCTGCCACGATCGAGAAGGTGTTGCCCTTGGGATCCCGGAGTGAAACGGTCCGTTTTCCATCGGGTGTTGGCGACACCGAGACGACCGGGTTCGCCCTGTCATACCAGTAGATGCAGTTGGTGACGCTCCCGGCCACAACGGGCTTCCCGCGGCCGGAGGGCAGCACTTCGTCTGCCGGGCAGTGCGCCAGCACGCCGATGCAGAAGAGCAGAAGCCAAGTGACCCGGTTCATGTGTTTCCCCTCACGCAAGACAGCGACTCTCCAGCACCGCTCCGCGGTGACGGAGCCAGACGCGCTCCCCTTGTTCTCACGCTCTGCCAGTCTGGTCACCGCACGCGGAGTGTTTCCTCGGCCGTGAGGCCGGAGGCGAGGTCCTTGGCGCGGATCTTCCAGTCGCCGGTGGCGTCGTTGGCGGCCAGGTCGAGACGGATGTCGATCCGACCGTCTTTGGCGCCGTAGTAGCCGCTGAACTCGGCCGGCTTGCCCGCCGGGTCGAGGATCTCGACCTGCACCGGGATGACGGCATCGAGCTGCTTACCCCACTTGGCCCCGACCTTGACGGAGACCTCCACGGTGTCGCCGAGCTCCGCCTTGCGCGGCGCCATAACCTTGACGGCGTGAATCGGGCGCTCCGTGACCATGTACAGCTTGCCTTCGCCCGGCCCGAACTGCGCTTCGACCAGCAGTTTGCCGCCGTTCGCGACCGCCGGCACGCTCTTGCCGGCCACCAGATCGTACACAAAGCCTTCCGCCCGGTCCAGGGTGATCGTGGCGCTGTTCGGCAGGCCCTTCTCCATCGCCAGCCCCCACTGTCCGACATAGTCGCCGAACTCGCGGCGGTCGTTGATCGCGAACACGTAGTCGGTCGTGCCGTAGCTGCGCACGCGCGTCACCACGTCCGGACTCGACGCGTCGGTCCAGTGCCGGAAGAACGGGTCGAGTTCCTGGCGCAGCGCGGCGGCCTTGGCCAGAACCGCGGCCTTGTCCACGTCCGCCTTGCTGGTGCGCTTGTAACTGGTGACGCGGATGTCCGGGGTGATGGCGGGGCAGAGGTTCTCGTCGCCCACGATCAACCCGCCGTTGCGCTGGAACTCCTTCACCTTCTCCGCGACACTGCGGGTCAGCACGTCGCAGTTGGTCAGGACCAGCACGCGCAACCCGCCGAGTCCATCCCGGAGGATGGTCTCGTCGTAGAGCACGCGGGGCTGCAGGTTCGCGTAGAGCAGCATGAGGTAGTTGTCGTCCGCGGCCCAGCCCCACGAACCGCGGCCGGAAAACACCTGCGACGCGAAGCTTTCGAGGTAGCCCACTTCGCTCTGGCGGTCCGGCACCTGCAAGAGCGTCGGCCCGAGCGGGCGGATCACGTCGCGCGTCAGTTCGGCCAAGGCTTCCTGCGTGTCCGGGTTCGTGCAGCAGTAACCGGTCTTTTTCCCCACCTCGACCAGCGACTCCCAGCCGTGGTACATGATGCCGCGCACCGGCCGCGAAATCATGCCCCAGAGCGCCTCGCGCAGATGGTCCGGCGAGATGGTCAGGAAGTCCGCGTCCGGCAACCGCTCCATCCAACTGGCCTTGGGCGCGTTCGCCTCCTCGCCCGGCTTGGGCTTGGGCGCCGTCCCGGTGCGGTACCAGATGATCTGGGTCATCTTCATGACGCTCTGCGGCGTGGGCGAACCGGCGGCCATGGCGAACAGTTCATCGGTCGGCAGCCCGATGCGGATCGGGTCCGGGTAGCTGTAGGTCCACTGCGATACGTAGTCGACCTCGCCGCCGCTGCCCCAGATGCTCGGCACGCGCACTGCCGGGTCGAACCAGGTCCAGATGTCGCTGCGCCCGGTCGACTTCAGGCCTTTGGAGAGCGCGGTGTGCATCTGGTTCCAGCCGTCGCCCTGCTTCCAGAACCAGCGGTAGTACTGCAGGATCAGGTCGTCATCCGCGACGACCCGGTCGACCGGGAAGTCCTTGATGCCCCGGTACGCCACACCGCTCTTGCTCACCACCATCTCGGGAATCTCTTTCCCGCCCGAGAACGCGCGGAACCCCGCGCGGTCCACGTCGTGGAAGCACACCTGGGTGCTGTCGCGAATCTCCGAGTGAATCAGGGCCGCCTGCAGGCCGGGGTAGGCGCCGTAAGACTGGGCGATCGACGCGCCCGCGTTGTAACAGAAATCAATCACGCCCGGGAGCAGTCCGCACGGGTTCTCCTCGACCGCCTTGCCGTCGTAGGGCTTGCCGTCGCGCCCGACGCGCCGGAACTTCTCGGCCTCTTTCCCGTACCGGCCGATCCACGGGCCCGGCCGCGGATACGCCGCGACACCGTGATCGTGCGCCAGCGCGTAGTCCAGAGTGCGGCGGTAGCGCTCGACGCTCCCGGGCGCATCGGCATCCGTCGGCTTGCCGGCCTCCCAGATCTTGCCGTAATCGACGGCCGGCCCGCTGAGGCTGTGCGTGAACCCGATGTGCTTCATGGTCTGGAACAGCTTCTCGTTGAACAGATCCGGTCCACCCCACATCGTGACCGGCATACGGTAGGGCAGGGGCCGCGGTACGAGGGTCAGCGGCGCATTGATCTCGCCGGACAGCGGCTTGCCGTCCGCACCCTCGACCCGCGCCTTCAGCATGCACTGGCCCGGCCGTCCCGTCGTGGCCACCGGGAACGTCAGTATCTGGCTCGCACCCGGATCCAGCGTCGTGACCGGCAACCGCGTTTCCACTCCACCCTCCGGAGCGATGACGAGCACCGCGCCGGTCGTCGCCGAACCCCGGTTGCTGGTCACGGTCCAGTCGACCTTGCCGTCCTTCTCCATGCGCACGAATGCCGTGCGCCCGGACGCGGCCAGACTGAGGGTGCCGGAGTAGAACCCGACCGCGCGGTCGCAGATCCGCACTTGGTCGATCCAACCCGGGAAACCGTTGTAGCCACTGCCGAACCGGTCGCCGATCACGATGTTGCGCGTGCCGGGCGTCACCGCTTTGCGGTCCAGGTGCGCATCGCCGCCGATCATTTCGCCGTCACGGTAGAACGTGCCGGTGCCGGCCCCGTCGTACGAGAACGCGACGTGGTGCCACACGCCGCCCTCGAACCGCGCCGGTCGCGACGTGTACCGGACCATGTCGTCGCCGAACCCGAGGAACGCCACCAGGCAGCGCATCCCGTCCGTGGCCGCGCCCAGCGTCAGGGCGTAATCGCGCTGACACTCGGTCTTCGGGTCCTTGTGTTTGTAGTTGACGTACATCTTGTCCAGCAGCCACGCGTCCTTGGTGTCCTGGTCGAACTCCGGCTTCGGCTTGATCCACATCTCGACGGTGAACGCACCTGCCGGACTGAGGCCGGCGCTGTTCAGCACCTCGGCGCCCGACAGCTTGCCCTCGTCCCCGGGGCGACACGACTCGAGACAGCCACCGAACCGGCCGTCCTTGCCAAACGCGCCCGTGCCGCGCAGCTTCAGTTCATGCCCCTTGCCGGACACGTCCTGGGTCTCCGCGCCTGGCTCGAACTGCCACAAGCCCACGACGCTCGGCCCGGTGGCATCGTCGCCGGCATACACGCTTTGCCACGGCTGCGCCTCAACCGGCTGCGCCCCGGCACTCCCGCAACCGAGCGAACAGAGCCAGACGGCCCCGGCCAGACTCCATCCAAGAACTTGGGAGTTCATCACCTTGTCAGCCCTCCTCTTAGGGTGGAACGTTGTGTTGGGGGTGGTCAGTGTTCAGGTTTCGGGTTTCAGGTTTCGGCAAGGCCACCGCCTGCGCGTTTCCGCGCGCGCACTCGCACGTCGGCAACAGCGCCTTTCGCCCTTGTATTTCCCGTCTTGGGCCTCAGACGGGCGACCTCAAATGCCCTCGTGGACCACGACATACGGTATTGACTGGCCCCGTGCTGGCAACCGTTTGCCACTGGTCGACACGTGAACCCAGGGTGACGCTATCGCTCTGCCCTGGGCTGGTATACGTTGCCCCT
>MHBL01000052.1 GCA_001803235.1 Lentisphaerae bacterium RIFOXYA12_64_32 | reverse complement strand
CCGCCTCAGATGTCTTTCCCCCGTCCGACGGCGGCGGACGGGGGAAAGGGAAGAGAGGGGACACGGTGCGGCGTAGTAACCAAAATGAACCCGTTCACCTGCCACACAAGGCGGCAGGGGTCTATGCTCCCCCTTTGCGGACGCATTACGAACGTGCCGCAGCCCGTCTTGCAAAACCCGACACAATGACTAAATTTCCTATTCTTTCCGGGAACTTCGTCGTGCGGCATGTGTCAAAGCACGGGTTGCGGTACTGTCCCAGCCGGACAGTGGGGGTGGCCGCCGCGAGGGTTATGTGTCCGCCCTGACAGCCGTGTCGATCCGGCTGTTCAGAGGAATGTTTGTCGGGTCGCGTTGCCGTGTGCCAGTGGGACGGGTCCGGGACGTGGAAGGAGACGGGTGAGTCATGATCAAGGCACAGAATGTGGTCAAGTGGTTTGGCCCAACACTGGCCGTCGACAATGTGTCGTTCGAGGTGAAGCGCGGTGAAGTGCTGGGCTTTCTCGGCCCGAACGGCGCTGGCAAGTCGACGACCATGCGCATCATCACCGGGTTCATTCCGCCCTCTCGTGGCCGGATTGAGATCGACGGGCACGACATCGAAGAGGACGGCATTGCCGCGAAGCGGCTCATCGGGTATCTGCCGGAGAATGCACCGGCTTATCCGGAAATGAGCGTCGCGGCGTTCCTGATGTTCGTGGCCGAGATCCGCGGGCTCTCCGGCGCCGCCAAGCGTGAGGCCGTCGAGCGCGTCATCAAGTCCTGCTTTTTGGAGCGCGTCCGGCATCAGCCGATCGAGACGCTGTCCAAGGGCTACCGCCACCGCACCTGCTTTGCCCAGTCCATTCTCCACGACCCACCGGTCCTCGTCATGGACGAACCGACCGACGGGCTTGACCCGAACCAGAAGCACGAGGTCCGGCAACTCATCAAGAGCATGGGCCAGAACAAAGCGATCATCGTTTCGACGCACATCTTGGAAGAAGTGGACGCCATGTGCAATCGGGTGATCATCATCGACCGCGGTCGGGTTGTCTTCAACGGCGGGCCCGACGAACTGCGTGGCCGGTCGGACGTGGCGGGTGCGGTGACGGTGCGGATTCGCGACCGGAAGGGGGACGAGGTACGGAGTGTTCTGGGCGCCCTGCCGCAGGTGGCGCGTGTGTCCGTTCTCGGTGATGGTGGCGCTTTGGTGCGGCTGTTCCCGAAGGGTGACGGCGCCGCGCGCGGCGCCTTTGCGGCCGCGGTCTCGGACGGTTTGCGGGGCAAGGGCTGGGCCTTTGACGAACTGCACACCGAGAGTGGTGAGCTCGAGGAGGTATTCCGGGCCATCACGCAGTCGGACACTGTCGACGGGGCGCGAAAAGCGACGGGTGGCGGTGAGGCGAAGTCCGCGGCGGCGGCATAACGATTTCAGGAGGCGTACAGATGCGTAATATATGGGTGATTGCGAAACGTGAGCTCGGCAGTTACTTCTCCTCGCCGGTGGCCTACGTTTTCATCGTGATCTTCCTGGTCTTGTGCGGTTTCTTCACGTTCATGGTTGGAAACTTCTTTGCCCGCAACGAGGCGTCATTGGCCTCGTTCTTCATTTGGCATCCGTGGTTGTTCCTGTTCCTCGTGCCTGCCGCGGGGATGCGCTTGTGGTCGGAGGAACGTCGTTCCGGTTCGATAGAACTGCTCCTGACTATGCCAGTCACCGCGTGGCAGGCGATCCTGGGAAAGTTCCTGGCCGCGTGGTTGTTCCTGGGCCTGGCCCTGGTTCTGACCTTCCCCATTGTGGTCACCGTGATCTACCTGGGCGCGCCGGACATAGGGGTGATCGTCTCGGGGTACATTGGCAGTTTCCTGGTGATGGGCACGTACCTGGCGATCAGCAGCATGACCTCGTCTGTGACTCGGAACCAGGTGGTGAGTTTCATCACCTCGGTCGTTGTCTGCCTGTTCCTGATTTTGGCGGGGTGGCCGCCGGTGACGAACATGGTTGTCACCTGGGCGCCGGCTTGGTTGGTCGAGGGCGTGGCGGCGTTCAGTGTCATTCCGCATTTTGATGCGTTACAGCGCGGCGTCCTGGACCTGCGCGATCTGGTCTATTCCTTCTCGGTCATAGGGTTTGCCTTGTTCACCACCGGTGTCATCCTGCGCAGTCGCCGCGCCTAACAGCGCGGCCGGAGCAGTGTCCCCGGACGATTTTCGGCAAGAAGAGGGCACGGAGACTCAGGACTTATGGAAAGCAAGCAACGTTTTGTACAGACGTACGTCTTCTCGGCCATCGGCGTGGTGGGGATGTTTGTGCTGCTGGTGGCGTTGAACGTGATCTGCAGGGGGGTGAGCAAGCGGATCGATTTCACTGCGGAGAAACTGTTCACCCTCTCGCAGGGCACCCGCGGCATTCTGGCCAAGATTGACACGCCGGTGACCGTGCGGTTCTATTATTCCAAGGACGCGACGCAGATGCCGGTCTTCCTCAAGAGCTACGCGCAGCGCGTCGAGGACCTGCTGAAGGAGTACCGGGAAGTGACCAAGGGGAATCTGGTCATCCAGAAATTCAATCCGACCCCGGACTCGGACGCCGAGGACGCGGCGCACCTGGACGGCATCTACGGACAGCAGATCGGGATTGGCGGGGACGAAGAGATCTACTTGGGGCTGGCCGTCAGTTGTCTGGACCAGACGGTGGCGGTTCCGTTCCTGTCGCCCGAGCGTGAGAACATGCTCGAGTACGACATCACGCGTGCGGTGTACCGCGTGTTCCACGCCAAGAAGACGGTCATCGGCGTCATGAGTTCGTTGCCGGTGATGGGGCAGCGTGCCAATCCGATGATGCCCAGCCCGCAGGGCAACCAGCCGCCGTGGCAAGTCATCACCGAACTGAAACAGGACTTTGACGTGCGCGAGATCCCGACGGAGACCGAGGAGATCGCCAAGGATATCGACGTGCTGTTGCTGATCCACGCCAGCAACCTTTCGGACAAGACGCTGTTTGCCATCGATCAGTACGTCCTGCGCGGCGGCAAACTGCTGGCGTTCATGGACCCGATGAGCCTCATCGAGAGCCAGCAGCAGAACAATCCCATGAGCCAGTTCCAGCAACCGAAGCAGGGCAGTTCGACGCTCGGCAAACTGCTGGACGCATGGGGAGTCCAATTCGATACCGACAAGGTGGTGGCGGATTTGGAGTACCTGACCCAGTTTAACTCACAGGGCCGGCCGCAGGTGGTGCCGACGGCCCTGAGTCTGCACTCCAGCGCCATCGCCAGTGACGATCCGGCGACGAGCCAGCTCAACAGCCTCCTTTTCATGTTCGGCGGCGTGTTCGACGGTGATGCCGCCAGCGGCCTGACCAAGACGATCCTGTTGCGGACGTCTGAGCGCTCGCAGCGGGTCGACAAGTTCATGGCGCAGATGGGCGGGGAGAACATCGTCAAGGACTTCAAGTCCGAATCGCGATCGCAGGCGCTGGCCGTGCGGTTGGTCGGGAAGTTTAAGACCGCGTTCCCTGACGGTGCGCCGAGCGAGGCCAAGGACAAGGAGGGCGAGAAGAAGGATGAGGCACCCAAGGCCGACTCACTCAAGGCGTCCGAGCAGCCCAGCGCGGTGGTGCTGGTCGGCGACTCAGACATGCTCTTTGACCATTTCTGCGTGCAGGCGCAGAACTTCCTGGGGCAGAAGATCGTCAGCCCCATGAACGACAACCTCACCTTTGTTCAGAACCTGGTCGAGCACTTGAGCGGGGACAGCAACCTGATCTCGATCCGGTCCCGTGGCGCCGTGGCGCGCCCCTTCACGGTGGTGCAGAAGATGAAGGCCGACGCCGAGCAGAAGTGGAAGGACCAGATCAAGGTTCTGGAAGACGACGTGGCCGAGGCGCAGCGCAAGATCAACGAACTGCAGCGTCAGAAGAGTTCGGACCAGAAGTTTGTTCTCTCCAAGGAACAGAAGGAGACGCTGGAGAACTACCGCCAGAAGGAGACGGCGACCAAGAAAGAACTCAAGACGGTCCGGAAGCAACTGCGGCGTGAGATCGACTCATTGGAGAACAAACTGAAACTGGCCAACATCGCCCTGATGCCGGTCCTGATCAGTCTGGGCGGCATTCTGCTGGCGATTATCAAGCGTAGGAGGATGGTGCGCAAATGAACCGACGGCAGCTTGTCTATCTGATTTTAGCGGCAGCGTTGCTTGTGCTGATCGGGGTGACGGTCGCGAACGCCCGCAAGAAGACGTGGGAGGCGACGGGTACCGCCGTGGGCCAGAAGGTCCTGCCCGACCTGCCGGTCAACGACGTCACGATGATCGAAGTCGTTGACGGCGACAAGACCTTGCAGGTCGTAAAGAAAGAGGACAAGTGGCGGGTGGCGCAGCGGTATGACTTCCCGGCGGACTATACGAAAGTCAGCGAACTGCTCCGCAACCTTATGGACCTTAAAGCCGTGCAGCAGCCGGTCGTGGGCGAGTCCCAGTACGGCCGGCTCAAACTGTTGCCGCCGGGCAAGGGCGACGAGTCGGGCATCCTGCTGGACCTGTCGGCCGATGGAGGGAAGAAGGTGGCCAGCCTGCTCCTGGGCAAGGAACACGAACGTAAGTCAGGCGACAACGACATGGGCATGATGGGTATGGGCGGTGGTTCCTGGCCGGACGGGCGCTACCTGCTGGTGCCGGACACCAAGAAACTGGTGCTGGTCTCCGAGACGTTCCGCACGACAAAAGCGGACCCGGCCGAGTGGCTGGACAAGGAATTCGTCAAGATATCGGACCTGAAGACTGGCACGCTGTCGCAGGACGGGCAGGAGGTCTGGAAGGTCACGCGCGCCAACAAGGCCGACGAGATGAAACTCGATGGTTTGGCGGCCGGCGAGGAGCAGGACGACAACAAGGTGCGCAGCATTAAGACGGCGTTCAGTTGGGCCAGTTTTGTGGACGTTGCCGACCCGAAACTGCCGGAAGCTGACACCGGCATGGCAACGCCGCGCACGTTTGTGGGTGAGGATTTCGATGGGTTCACTTACACGGTCAAGATCGGTGCCAAGCTTGCCGATGGCCGGCAGTACCTGGCCGCGAACGTCGAGTTCAGCAGTCCCGTGGAGCGCGTCGCCGAGGCTGACGAGAAACCGGAAGACAAAGCGAAGAAGGACGAGGAATTCAAGAAGAAGCTCGAGGAGAACCAGAAGAAGGCGACCGACCTGCGCCAGCGGCTCAAGGACTGGGTTTTCATCGTGAACAGCAGCACGGTGGACAGCATTCTGAAAGAGCGCAAGGACCTTCTGAAGGAGAAGAAGAAGGACGACGATAAGGCTAAGGCTGGTGCCGGCGAACAGGGGCAGGCCCCGGCGGCGGACGCCGGCTTGCCAGTTGCTGAAGGTGCGCAGGCGACCGCCCCCGCGACCGCTCCGGCCGCGGCGGCATTGACCCCGCCTCCGCCCCCGGTCGCGAAGGGTCTCGACGCGAAGACTGCGGAGGGTGAAGGCGACGAACCGGCGGTCGATACGGAGGGGGACGTTCAGCCGGAACCGGAGGCTGCGAATCCTGCTGCCGCGCCGGCCGAGAAGGCCGGCGCTGAAGCTGCGACCAAGCCGGACGCCAAGGCTTCCGATGCGGGCGCCGGGAAAGAGGCTGCCGGCGACAAGTGACGGCTGCCGGGTGCGCAGGGGCAAGTCCAATGCGACTTGAGGTTCTCGTTCGCGGCCATCCCCGTCCACCGGATGGATCCCCGCGGTACGCAGCCCGGCCTCCGGGCTGCATCCCCAGAAGGCGGGCGGGGGGCCGCCCGCGGTTATGTTGCGCGCAACATAACCGCGGTAATGTTGCGCGGTTGGTTATGTTGCGTCAGACGCCCCCGGAGCTATGGGGGTTGCGGTTTTCAGCCCGCAGTTGACAACATAACGCCGCGTGAGAGTCTGGCT
>MHBL01000051.1 GCA_001803235.1 Lentisphaerae bacterium RIFOXYA12_64_32 | reverse complement strand
CCTGAAACCTGAACACTGAAACCTGAAACCGGCGCTTGCAGGGATTCTGCAAGCGCCTCGGAGTGGCATAGCAGCCGTGCCTGAACTGCCTGAACCAACGCCGGCCCCTGCGCTCGGGCACGCGGAACCCGTGGCGCCGTTGGCATGCTGCGGACTCCGCCACGCGCTGCTGCTGGCCGGCGTGCTCCTCGGCCTGGGGTTCCTGTTCGCCATGGTCGAGATCCAGATCGAGGGCCCGGCCGGCTGGGCCGCCAAGCTGCCCACCTGGCGCATCGAGAATCACCCCCTGCTCAACTGGTTCTGGGGCGGCAAGCCTCTCACCGGCTACCACCTCTGGGTGTTCCTGTTCATGGCGGCCGTCTTCCACCTCCCCCTCGCGCTGGTGGGTACGTTCAGCCTCAAGCTGGAGGCGCGCATCATCGGCAGCGTCATGGTGTTCTGGATCCTCGAGGATTTTCTCTGGTTCATCCTGAACCCGGCCTACGGCCTGGCTCGGTTCAGACCCGACTCGGTGCCCTGGCACAAACAATGGGTCCTTGGCATACCGACCGACTACCTGGTCTTCTTCGTCGCCGGATGCCTGCTGATCGGGGTGTCGTTCCGAAGAGCCAAGGCGCAGACACCGTAGGGGGCGGGGGTCGGGATCTTCGAGGTCATCGACATCATCGACACCGGGAGCCTTTGCATCGGAGGTCCTCCATGAAAATCCTTCTCCTCCACGCATCTGCGGGTGCCGGGCACAAGCGCGCTGCCGAGGCGGTCGGCAAGGCGTTTTCCACCGCGCCGGGTGGCGCCTGTGAGGTCACGGTCCGCGACATCCTGGACTTCACGCCCGCGCTGTTCCGGCGCGTGTACGCCCGCGGCTACCTCGACCTGGTGCGCCGCGCGCCCGAGCTGTGGGGCTACATGTACGCGCAGTCGGACAAGAAGTCGCAGGCGCCGTGGCGCAAGAAAGTCCGGTCGATCTTCAACAAGGTCAACACACCGTCGTTCCTCAAGTTTGTCCGTGAACAGGCCCCCGACGCGATCGTGTGCACGCACTTCATGCCGCTCGAGCTCCTCTCGACGGCACGAAAGTGCGGCACGCTCGATCTTCCGCTGTACTGCGTGGTCACGGATTTCGCCGTGCACGCGCTGTGGATCGTCGACGACGTCAGCGCCTACTACGTCGCCACAGAAGAGGCTCGCCGGCACCTGCTCCGCAACGGTCAGGCGCCGGACCGCGTCACGGTCACCGGTATCCCCATCGACCCGGTCTTCGCCACACGCCTGCCCCAGGCCACGGCCCGGAAGCAACTCGGGCTCGACCCGAAACTGCCCGCCGTGCTCCTGCTCAGCGGCGGCTTCGGCGTCGGCCCGACCGTGGACCTGATCCGATCCTTCAAGGACTCCACGTGCAAGTGCCAGCTGGTGGTCATTGCCGGCGCCAACGCGAAAATGAAGGAGGAAGCCGAGGCGGTCGCACAAACCATGACGCAGCCCGTGAAGGTCTGCGGCTTCGTCAACAACATGCACGAGTTCATGGACGCCATTGACGTGGTCATTACCAAACCGGGCGGGTTGACCAGTTCCGAAGTCCTGGCCAAAGGCAAGCCGGCCATCCTCATCGACCCGATCCCCGGCCAGGAACAGCGGAATTGCGAGTACATGCTCGAAGCCGGGACCGCGCTGCGGCTCTACGACGTCCACGACGCGCCGTACAAGGTTGAACTGCTCCTCGCCGACCAGACCCGGCTCGACGATATGCGCCGGCGCGCGGAGCAGACAGGAAAACCCAACGCCGCCCGCGACATCGTGCAGGATATCCTGCGGCGTACGGCGGCGCAGTAGTGCAACGTCGGGCCCGGTGTGCGCGCGACGGAGAAGGGTGAAACCGCCGCAGGGCAGTGTTCGGGTTTCAGTGTTCGGGTTTCGGCAAAGAGCGTTATGCGCGGCGGCGGATGGATGCCTCGCACCTTCGGGCTGACACCTGAAACCCGAAACCTGAAACCTTACCGAAGTCATGGGCACCGCTCCACCGTCAGAGCCGGAAAGGACGGCCAGATGAGATTCTCACGACTCGCCGCAGCGGCCGCGACAGGTCTGCTGGTTCTGTACGCTCTGTCCGCACCGGCAGCGCCTTCGGACGCGGCCCTGCAGGACCTGCGCTCGCCGGTCGCCACGGTTCGGGCCAGCGCCGCGGCGGCGCTGGGCCGTGCCGGCGATCGCGCCGCCGCGCCGGCACTGCTCGCGGCCCTCGCGGACTCCGATGCCGGAGTGCGCGCCCAGGCGGCCAGGGCACTGGGTGTCCTGCGCGCTGCCGAGGCTGTCCCTGCCCTGTCCGCGGCACTGCGTGACCGCGATGTGAACACACGCTTCTACGCCGCCTACGCCTTGGGCGAGATAAAGGATGTCACGGCTGCCAAGGCCCTTCTCGGCGCATTCGGCGACCCGGAATACAACGTCAGAGACCAGGCGGCCTGGGCGCTGCGCGAACTCAACGATCCCGCCACGGCGCCGTTGCTGATTGCGCGCCTGAAGGCCCCGGATGCCGATGTCCCGAAAATCGCCTGGATCCTGCAACGGCTCGGTGCCGCGCAGGTGCTTCCCCACCTCGCCGAACTGCGACGTGACGCCGATCCGCGGGTGCGTTGCAAGGCGGTGCAGGTGCTCGTCGAACTGCGGGACCCGGCGGTTGTGAGCGACCTGCTCGCCGCCTTGCAGGACGCCGAGCCCGCGGTGCGCCTGTGCGCGTGCCAGGGCCTGAGTAGCCTGGCAGACGAAACGCACTTGCCCGCACTCCGGGAACAAGCCGCCCGCGAGCAGGACGCCGGAGTCCGGACCGCGTTGCAGGAACTGGTGCGCAAGCTGTCTCGCCCCGAAGAGCTCGCCGCCTGGTGGAGCTTCGACGACGGCAGTGCGAAGACCGCAACCGATGTGACGGAGCACGGCAACAACGGTGAGATCAAAGGCTGCACACCGGTGCCCGGCCGCGTCGGAGGTGCGCTGAGTTTCACCAAGGGCGGCTACGTCGAACTCGGCAAGCCCGCGGCGCTGTCTCTGGCCAGCCGCCCCTTCACACTCGCCGCCTGGGCCAAGTCCGAGAGCCGAAACGGCGTGATCGTCGCCCGCGGCGGTGCGGCTTGCGGTTTCGCGCTCTACGTCAAGGACGGCGTGCCGAAGTTCGGCCTGAAACGCGGCGACGACAGTGCGGTGGCGATCGCCGCCGGAATGCAGGACGTGGTCGGCCGGTGGGTGTACCTGACCGCCGTGGTCAAGTCGGACACCATCGAGTTGTACGTCGACGGCAAACTCGACGCCAAAGCGAAGACCACCGGTTGCATGACCGGCGATCCCGGACAGGGCATGGAAATCGGCTTCGACGCCGGCAACTCCGCCGTGGAAATCACCGACGCGTTCGAGGGCATCATCGACGAAGTTAAAGTGTTCAACGTGGCACTGACACCGGAACAGATCGCGAAACGGCCGGCGGACCGTGGCGCGGGACCTCTGGGACCGCAGTAGGGTGCCTCGGTTCGTCTCGAACCGAGGTTCTCGGCCGGGGACCGGCCGGCGCACCCTGCTTCGGCGCGGGACGCGCCGAGCCACTGTGACCGGACTTCCGCTGGGCTGGTTTCACCCGTACAGGTCAAAGTCAAGGGATGCATGACAGACTCAAGCTGCCACAATCCGAACCCCCGGAGGTCGAGATGAGCCGAATCAGGATACCACGCCGCGCAAGCGCGAAGTGTGTGCTGCTGCTCGCCGCACTCGCCCTGCCCCTCCTCAACAGCGTTGGCCAGGACGCGGCCGCGCCCAGCGCCAGTGTTGCCGGACTCGCGCGCGGGGTCGTGCAGGCAAGCGGGGTTTCGGGCGGCATGTGCTCAGTCATCGGCCGCGCGGATACCGACCTCGCCGTCGAAATCGCACGGCAGGGCCAGTTCGTCGTGCAGTGCCTCGGCGCGGACGCGGCGGCGGTCGGCGAGATGCGCCGCGTCATCCGTGCCGCCGGCCGGTACGGCACGGTCAGCGCCGACCGCCTGCGGAACGGGCATCTCCCATACACCGACAACCTGCTCAACCTGATCGTCGTCGACTCCTGCCCCGGCGTCTTCGCCCAGGGCGCGGCGCCTGCCGAAGTCCTGCGCGCCCTCGCCCCGCTCGGGACAGCCTTCTTCAATGCCGCGAACACAGACGCTGCCACCGCCCTGGCCGCCAGCCTGCGCACCGCCGGGTTTGCGGACGTCGCACCCATCACCGACGCCAGCACCTGGCTGCGCGCCCGCAAGCCCTGGCCGCAGGACATCGACGAGTGGACGCACTACCTCCACGGCGCGGACGGCAACCCGGTCGCGCAGGACCGCGTCGTCGGACCGCCCGCGCGCTACCAGTGGGTCGCCGGCCCCGAGTGGCTGCGCAGTCACGAGACCGACTCCAGCGTCGCAACGCTCGTTACTGCGCGCGGCAGGCTGTTCAGCATCGTGGACGAAGCGCCGATCAGCTTGGTCGGGCAGCACAACCTGCCGGACAAGTGGTTCGTCGAGGCGCGCGACGCGTTCAACGGTGTCCTGCTCTGGCAGGTGCCCATCCGGCGCTGGGGCTGGCGCGAATGGAAGGAGTCCTGGTTCCTGCCCCGCCCGGGCGATATCCCCCTGAACATCCAGAAGCGGCTGGTCGCGGTCGGGGACCGCGTCTACGTCACGCTCGGGTACCAGGCGCCGGTTTCCATGCTCGACGCGGCCAGCGGCGCCATCCTCAAGACTTACCCTGAGACCGAACGCTGCAACGAAATCCTCTGCCACAACGGCACCCTCATCCTCTCCGTGCTTGACGGCAAGCAGGCGCGCGTGATGGCTGTCGAGGCCGCGTCTGGAAAACCGCTTTGGACCTCAGACCGGATCTACCGCGGCAGCACGGTCGACTACATCCGGTGGAAGGAAATGAACGGTGAGATCAAGCCGCCGGTGCTGGACCCGGCGCTGAACCTGGCCACGGACGGCAAGACCGTTGCGTTCATCGACGGCCCGGACATCGTCGCGCTGGACTTCAAGACCGGCACCGAAACGTGGCGCGTCCCCTTCCCCGGCGATGCGGCCGACCTGACCAGCGGCGGCGTCAAGTCCGAGGGCAACCTGTGGGTTGGGACCTTGATCGTCACGGACGGGGTCGTGGTTCACGCCAGTCCGCAGAAGCTGGCCGCGCTGGCCGCCGACACCGGCACGCTCCTGTGGTCGCAGCCGAAGAAGTACATCGGCCACCTCTGGTACGAGTGGAAGGACGTCTTCGTCATCAACGGCCTGGTCTGGACCTGGGACGACCAGATCGAGCGCGCAACCTTTGAGGTCAGCAAGACCGAGAAGCAAGGCACGTTGTATCCGCGGAGCGCCAAGGGCTATGACCTGCGGACCGGCGAGATGAAGAAGGAGATGCCGCTCGGCGAAATCTTCCGCGCCAATCACCACCACCGCTGCTACCGCAACAAGGCGACGCTCCGGTACATCCTGGCCAGCCGCCGCGGCTCGGAGTTCGTCGACCTCGAGCAGGGCAAGCACACCGTGGACAACTGGGTCCGGGGCACCTGCCACGTGGGCATGATGCCCGCCAACGGACTGCAGTATGCGCCGCCGCACCCGTGCGTCTGCTACCTGGACGAAAAGCTCAACGGCATGAACGCCCTGGCGCCAGGCCGCGCCGCGCCAGACGCGCCGGGCCTGCCGGACGGCGACCACCCCGTCGAGAAAGGCCCCGCGTTCGGGCAGGCAGATGCCCCCGCACCGACCGCCGCGGACTGGCCCGCGTACCGTCACGACTCGCTGCGGTCCGGCGCCGCGACAACCCAAGTCCCCGATGACGCCAAGCCGCTGTGGACCACGCCGCTCGGGGCACGCGTGTCGCCGCCGGTCGTTGTGGGCGACCGACTGTTCGCCGCACTCGTCGACCAGCACCACGTCGTGTGCCTCAGCACCCGTGATGGCGCCAAGCAGTGGGAGTTCGCGGCCGGCGCGCGGGTCGATTCGCCGCCGACCAGCCACAACGGCATGGTCCTGTTCGGGTCCGCCGACGGTTGGGTCTACTGCCTGCGCGTCGCCGACGGCGCACTGGCATGGCGCTTCCGCGCCGCACCGGACGAACGGCTGATCGGCGCCTTTGGCCAACTGGAATCGGCCTGGCCCGTGCACGGCAGCGTGCTGGTGCAAAACGACACCGTCTACGCCGCCGCTGGCCGCACCTCCATGCTCGATGGCGGCATCTTCGTCTTCGGCCTCGATCCGGCAACCGGGCAACCGCGGTGCCAGACCCGACTCAACGGCCCGCACTACACCGTGGACAACATCCAGGAGAACTTCCGCCTGCCCATGGGTTCGCTACCCGACATCATGATGGGCGACGGCACCGCCGTCTACATGCGCAACCTCGCGTTCGACGCGCAACTGCAACCGCGCACAGGCCGCCCCGCGCTCCGCGCCGCCAGCGGATTCCTCGACGACAGCTACTTCAAACGCACGCCGTGGACCTTCAACTCCGGCCGGAACTACGCCCGCATCATCGTCAATGACGATGCGCGCTTCTACGGCACGCGTATGTTCGACAGCCTGCGCGGCCTGGACCCGACCGTGTTCTTCACCCCGGGCGACAAGGGCTACCTCCTGTTCGCCAAGACCGTGCAGGGCAACAAGGACGTCTGGTCGACGCGCCTGCCGGTCCGTGTCCGCGCCATGGTCCTCACCCCCGGACGCCTGCTCATCGCCGGCCCGCCCGACGTCGTCGACCCGGCCGACCCGCTCGGCGCCTTCGAAGGCCGCAACGGCGGCCTGCTCTACGTCGTCGATACGGCCTCCGGCAAGACCCTGAGCGAGGTGCAGTTGCCCTCCCCGCCCGTGTTCAACGGCGCCGCGGCCGCCAACGCCCAGCTCTTCCTCGCCGACGAAGCCGGCAGCATCACCAGTTTCGGGACACGGTAACGGCTCTTCCCCCGCCCACGCACCCGGACGGGCGGGCGGCGCCGGCGACGACCTTGACGGCCGAGGCGCACCCTCTGGAGTCCGGCGGCGAGTCCATCCGTCGTGGCGAAGCGACACGACACCTCAACGCCTGCCGCCTTCTCAGCCCTGAAAGGGCGCGATATACCAGCCCAAGGCAAAGCGAAGCGACGCCCTGGGGATGCGATGGGAATGAGACTGAGCCCTGCAAGGGCGTGACAAGACCTCGTCCCCGTATAGCCCCCCCGGCTGCCCCGACTCACGATGCTGTTTTCAGCCAATACCCTGCCAGCGCGGCACCTATGTCATCTCCGTCGCAGCCATCCGATGCCATGAACCTGAGGTAGTCGACGATCGCATCCCGTTCCTGCTGCTCGAAAAGCGAGAACCGGCGCACAGCCCTCTGATGCCGGTGCAGCGCAGTTGCCCGCCCATCGTCGTCCATCGGCAGCGGAAACTGGGCAGGTGGAGAACCGGATTGGCGGAGGCGCTGTGTCTTGGATGGGACCAGGCCATGCGTGAGATGAAAGACCGGGTTGGCGTTGGAGTCCGTACCCATGAGATTGGCAATAAGGTAGGAGGGCCGGCAGGTAGTAGCGGTAGGCTTCGGCACTGAGGTAGCAGAACGATGACCACCGCTCGGAAAGGAATTCCGCTCCGAGTTCCGTCCAAGCTTTTCCCGCGAGTTCCTCTTGGATCCCTTGCTCGCCTGCCGCATCACCCGTGGAAGGACCGAGCAAGCTCTGGAGTTGGGGTGGTTCCAGGTTCGGGAAAGCCGCCAGTATCTCTTGCCTGACTTGGTCAACCATATGTTCGTCGCGTGCCCTGCCCCGCCACCGTCATCCGCCCGGTGACGCGGTCCGTGCCATCCTCCTCAGGGGGGTGTTGGTATGCTTGGAGCAACGGCGTGTTTCAGCAATTTCTCGTAAAGAGCGACCGGCGACTTCACCACAAACCCCTTCACGTGCCCGTCTGCAAAGAGAACATTCGCGAAGTTTGTGTGGTTGTCGAAATAGTCATAGGCGACGACGACTGCTCCGGCGCGGGTGTGAGGTCCGTTGATGGTGCTGCCATGGGGTCAGTCCAGACCATATTGCCTGCGTGCCGCAGGCGTAAGCTGTACCACACTGCCGTCGGTGAGTAACGCGAACCGGTCGGAGTCGACGGCTTTGGGCTCAGACGCAAGCACCTCCACTTTGCCGCCAATGCTCTGGCCGCCCTGGTAGTTGTAGCGCAGCCCCGGCATCTCAGGCACATCTCGGAGATTACTGCCGGCCGCCGCGGCATCGAGCGAGTCCGGGTACCGGCCAGCATTCTTCTGCGCAGCCTGCCAGAGTGCCAGCCCCAACCGCTGCAGCCGCTCGTAGCGCTCACGCACAAGCCGGGCTTCTCCGCCATTTCTGGCATGGCTGTTCCGTAGCCGATAGGTGACACCGTTCGGTTCCCATGCTCCGGGAGTGAGCAACTCCCGGGCCGCCGAAATCATGGTCAGCACAACGTTGAACAGCATCCCCCAAAGCAGCAGCAGACCCAGTGCACGCCTGAAGGTGATCTTGGGCAAGTCGACGATCTCCCTCAGCACGCGATTCCATAGCAGGGCAACACAGGCGGCACATAGCAGGAAGCACACGAGGAAGAACGAAATGGTGGAAAGCCGCATAGAGGCGATTTCGGTCAGGCGCACGACCGGCATGCCGGCTTGCGCCTGAGACGTGAGAGTCAACAGGGCTGCACCGACACCGTAGGCACATGTTCGAGCGAACGGGTGCTTCCGGGCGCGATATTCGCGTCCGGCACTCACCCAGTCACCCTCGGCCTTTTCGGTCCATTCGCGTGTTCCGGGTTTCATGGAGGACGATCCCTTCCCCCTGAACTTTCTCCGCTCACCGGGTTCTGCATAAGTTAGCTTACTGGCGCTGAGTATCTACTCGTCCGCCTGCGACCTTGTGCCCCATGTGTTCAACGCGGTTGCGTTCCGGGCTGTGCGGCTTGATCCGGCGGCGTTGCGGTGGGGTGCAGGGCGCCCAGGTTCAGGGAATAGAGCACGATCGCGTGGTCAACCCGCCAGTCACGCTTGCCGGTCGGCCCGTCAACCCGGATCTCCTTGCCGTGATGTCCGGCCGTGATCCTGGGCGGGACGGAGGGTATCATGTCGTCCCCGTTGATGTAGCGGTCGTGCGATTTGGCCTTGAAGATCGTTTCGGTCTTGAACCCGACCCGCGGCTCACCGAATGTGACCTCTTCGTCAAAGGCGAACCGGGTGGCCGCCAGGGTTGCCATGGCCCCGCCGAGGCTGTGGCCGGTGACAATGAAACGCCGTGTCTCCGGCGATTCGGACTTGAGCCGGTCCAGGTCCTTAACGATGTCCGGCCAGACCCTGTCCAGTTCACGGAGGAAGCCCTGGTGCACTTCGGCGGTCTCGAGTTTGACGGGGACGAATGCTAAATCCGCCAGGATGTCGTTCGCATCGTTCGGTTCGGTTCCTCGGAAGGTCAGGATCACGCGTTCCGGCCCGACGGCGAGGAAACCCAGCGCCCCGTTCTTGTCGTAGACCCGGCACTCGGGGGCACCCATCGAGGTCATGATCTTGCGAATGCCTTTTTCGTCAAAGTACGCGGTGTGGCTCATGTTCGCCAGGACCCAGGCCGGGTTGCTCCGCCAGGCATCCTCGAAATCAACCGGCTGCTGAGTGGCGCCGTGGACAAAGGGGGTGACTCGTTGAGGAAACATCAAGGCTTCAAGCGAATCAGGCGCAGGTTCACCGGCGGATGACGGCGTGCTGATGGTGCAAGCCGAGAGCCAGCAGACGGAGAGGACGACCGCGTGCGCAAAGATGTGGAAACGTGTTCTTGAACCATTCGAGTCCATCGGCAGCCCTTTCCACGGCTGACGGGATTGCTGCTGCGACATCAGTAGCAATATAGGACCTCAGGCCAAGAACTCCCCGGCTTGCGATTCTCTTGGATACGGCCTAATGGCGACTATGCGCGCAGACATTGGGACGCCAGAACAGGACACACACCAACAAGCCCAACGGGAAGAGCGAGACCACAGACGGCCTGGCCCTTGGTCTTGCCTAGGCGGTGATGTCGAGGAGGGTGCCAACCATTTCGTCGTACGTCAGGTACAACTTGGCGTTGGCAGTGTAGAGGTTCTTGGCGGAGAGGGAGTTCACCGTCTCGCGGACATAGTCTGTCAGTTCGTTGGTTTCATAGGCAGTGGCACGTGTGCCACCGGGCCGCTCAGAGAATGAGACCTGCCGCGCGTGGAAGCCGGGAGTCAGCGCATTGGCAATGTTGTGGGTGGAAACCGCGGCGCTGTAAGCCGCAGCCTGCATGCCGGACATGGCTATGCTGCCGATTTCCATGGATGAGGCCTCGCGTTTCCGCCTCAATACTTTTGGTCGCCTGCAGAGCGAGGAATTGTCCACCGCAGACGCGATGCTACAACGATAGTACTGCGTTCCTCGACAGAAGTCAAGCTTGCCAACCCCCCAAGGGTAATGCGTCAGCGCCCCCCGGGCGGCAGACCGCCCGATCATATCAAGTTGTTACTCCTGTGTTTCCGTCTGAGTACCGCCTTTCAGGCGGAAGTGGCAGCGACGCTTCAGCGAGCGGGCGCACGGCGTTGCCATCCGCACACAGTGTCGACACGCCGGAACACGCGCCACAACGCGAACAACCCTTCCACGAGTAACATGGGAGTGGTGGGTGGAACGACTGCGTGCTGGCCCATGCGTGAGACCCCCGTGGCCTTGTGCCACGGGTGAATCGAGTTCGTCCGCCAAACGTACGCGTCCCCCTCTCTTCCCTTTCCCCCGTCCGGCGCCGCCGGACGGGGGAAAGGGAAGAGAGGGGGACGAGGTGCGGTGTAGTAGCCAATGAACCCGTTCACCTGCCACACAAGGTGGCAGGTGGCTATGCTGGCGAATCCGTTCCCACTCGCGACTCCCAAACCGGCATAGCCGGAACCAAGACGAACGTCGAAGTCAGGAGGCACCTCCTCCCCCCGACACCCGACACCCGACACCAGGCCGGCGTGGTTGCTAACGTCACAAAGTCGACCAGAAAACGCGAGTTTGGAGTCGTGGGGTACCATGTTACTCGCCGGCCAAGGGACTGGCCGGGCCACGGGTGCCGAGTGGTGCGGGCAGCCCGTTGCCCGCAAGCTCAGAACACGCCGAACCGGCAAGTAACTCGCGAGACATGACCGGGCCGTCTGCGGCCCCGGGGGGCGCTGACGCATTCCCCCAAGGTCACACCGAATGCCCCCCAGTCACACAGCGGCGCTTGACTGACCCACTCGGGAAACGTTTCGGTCGCTTCCTATTGGTGCGGCGTGGATTGGGAAGCGGCTTGCGGTTGTTCCGGGTACGCCCGGCACAGCGGGTCCCCGATGACAATGTCCTGCCATCCGACCAGTGCGGAGGCGGCGTAGAGGCTGTCGGCCAGCGTCCAGCCGCGGGTGTAGCGCTCGAACATGATGCTGGGCGATGCGATGGCCTGGAGCAGCGGCTCGTCGGTGTAGCCCTTGGCGCCAGTGACGCCTTGGGCGATCAGGTCGGCCATCAGCGATTGCCCGCCCCGGGTGGGCAGGAAGGTGCGGCCACTGGTCGAAACGGCGGTTTCGGCAATCGCGCCGGGGGCGAAACCGAGCGCATGGTAGGCGGCGGCATCGTAATGTTTGTCGTTGCTGCCCCATGACACATAGCCCATGACGTCACTGAGCCCGCCGAGGAACAGATCGGTCGCCTCGACGCGGCATGGGATCCGGCACACTCCGAGGAGGTCGCCGGCGAGTTGCATGTCGGAGTTGTATTCTCCGTAGCGGCTCTCCCGTGTGATGGCGATCGGCGTCGTGGCGTCCTGCTCAGGTGAACGGATGGAATAGGGTTGCTTCGTCTTGTCGGTGAAGCCGTAGCCTGGGCAGATGTCGAGCAGGATCGTCCCGGTCGGCGCCTTGCCGGCGTCGCGGACGCCGCGCGCTGCCAACGATCGGGTGGTCAGGGCCATCGCATCGGCGGCGGTGTAGCCATCGAGGCGGGTGACCAGGTAACCTCCGAACACGGCATGGCTGAACGGCGCCTGGCTGTTCCAGAACCGGTTGGCCCAGGCTTGGCCGCGGAACGCTGGGCCGTAGTTCCGATCGCTGATGTCGACCCGGACTGCGCCTGGGGTGCTCTCGTAGTCGAGGGCGGCCAGGACACTGTCGAGGGCCAGGCGTCCCGACGGGCCGATCCCCTGCGGCACGCCGGCGAGGCGAATCGGAATGCCCTTGGTGAGCACGATGTAGTCGATCTGCGGATGGCTGGCCAGGTACGCGCGCAACGGGGATTCGATGGCCTTGAGATAGTCGGCGTAAGCGATGGTCTCCTTGCCCGCCGCGCTGGCGGAATCAGCACAGGTGACGTCGACAATCTGGCGGACACCACACCGTCGCGAGTAATCGTCGACGATGGTGCGAGAGACCTCGCTGCCGAGGTTGCGCACGACGACCACCCGGTCCGCGTCGCTGGAGTCGCAGGTCGCAGTGGCCGCGCCAAACGCGCACAGGAGGATAAGAATCAGGAGATGGCGGAGCATGTCGGATTTCCTTCAGCCTGTCGAACCACGCCCATCGTTCACTTCCGGCGTTTCTGACGTCGGACAACCCGGTGCAGCATGGGGGGGGCAATCCATGTCGCGCGTTGACAATATGAGCCCGGCCCTGGGGTACGGCAAGACGCGCGTGGCCTGCGGTGGCACCCAGAATGGCCTGAAGCTGAGGGGCCGAGACTGCCCACGCCACGTCCCGACGCATGACAGCACGTGTGCGGATGGCAACGCCGCGCGCCCGCGCGCTGAAGCGTCGCTGCCACTTCCGCCCGAAGGGGTCTGTCGATTTAACCCGCGCAACACCAAACCAGCCCGCGAGGACGCGGGCTCTTTGCGTCACTAAATCGACAGACCCTGAAGGGCGGAACTCTGACGGAAGCACGGAGCAAGAGCCTGATATGACCGGGCCGGCGCCGCCCGGGAGCTGCTAACGCCTTCCGCCCCACCCTGCATTCCGCCTCGACTTCGGGAACGGCTGGGATTATTGTTGACGTGAAGATCGCCCCGTGGTTGCCCCAGCCCGCGGGTTACGGCGAACCCGCGTTCCAGGGCTCCCCGCCAGACACCGGCCGATTTCTTCACGGGGCTCGGGCAATTGCGACGGGGATTACGATGAACGATTCCGGGAGCAGGAGCTGTCACATGCAAGGCTACGTGATTCGTGAAATGCGAGCGGGCGACCGGCTCGAGGTCGCGGAACTGGTCTGTCTATCGACGAACTACTGGTACCAGGCGCACGGGCACGGCGCGATTTTCGCCGGCGGTCCGGACACGACGACGCTGTTTTTCGACGTCTATCACGCGCTGCCCGGCAGCGGCGGGATCGTCGCCGAGGACGCGCGGACCGGACGCCTCATCGGGTCCTGTTTCCGCCACGACCGCCCCACGCACGTGTCACTGGGCATCATGAACGTTCACCCGAACCATTTCGGCCGCGGCGTGGCGCGCGTACTGCTGAATACGATCATCGGCTTTGCCGAGCAGCGCGGCAAGCCGGTGCGCCTGGTCTCCAGCGCCATGAACCTGGACTCGTTCTCGCTCTACACCCGGGCCGGGTTCGTCCCGCGCTGCGCCTTCCAGGACATGCTCCTCACCGTCCCGCACGACGGCCTTTCGGTCACGCTTGCGGAGTCCGCACGGGTCCGGACCGCGTGCCTGGCCGACGCGGATGCCATCGCCGCCCTGGAACTGGCTGTGAGCCACATCCAGCGTCCCGGCGACTACCGGCACTTCATCACCAATCCTGACGGCATCTGGCACGTGTCCGTGCTGCCCGGCGCCGGTGGCGGCTTGGACGGTGTCCTGGTCTCCTGCCAGCACCCGGGCTGCACGATGATCGGCCCGGGGGTCATGCGGAATGCCGGCGTCGCGGCGCCGCTGCTGCTGGCTGAGCTGAACCATCAGCGCGGCCGGACACCCGTCTTTCTGCTGCCCGTCGGCGAAGGCGACCTGGTCCGGCAGGCCTACGCCTGGGGCGCCAGGAACTGCGAGATGCACTTCTGCCAGGTCCGCGGCGCCTTCACCCCGTTCGCCGGGGTCTGCATGCCGACGTTTATGCCGGAATCGGGCTGAGGACGCGCCCTGCACCCCGGACGAGTTGATGGGAGATGAAGACCCTGTCGGATGAAGTTCTGCGGGAACTGTGGCGCGTCAAGGACGAGAACGCCAAGCGGTTCAACTACGACCTGAGCGCCCTGTTCGACGATCTGCGGCGGCGGGAAACACGCCGCAAATCACGCCGAACCACCGGCGGCAAGCCTGCCAGTCGGTCCCGCCTGTCGGTGCCACGGTCCTGATACGGTCCCCCGGCCGGTGCACCCGGAACCCGCGCCATTGGCAATCGAATCGTCCAGCCGCCATGCCAAGCCATCCGGGGCTCTTTCGTCAACTCCGTACGCTTGGGGGACAGGCGATGACGCTTGGGGGACCAGACCTCACCTTATGTTGCGCGCAACATAAGGTGAGGTCTGGGGGACAGGTGCCTCGATGATGTCTGTCACTTGTCGCAGGAGTCAGTTCGGCGATCATTTGCCGTATCTTGGTTTGATTCAGGAAACCGAGGACGAGACGGTGACGGAATGCCTGCCTGATACAAACTCCACCGATACCGAACGGCGCACCGCCGCCAAACAGATCGGCAATGAGGTAGCTCCAATCTCCGTGGATGAGGGGGTGGTAGACCAAGCCGAGGGACGCAAGACCGAGCAGAGCGCAACCGACACCGAACACAGCGAGCGGTAGGCATGATCGTGTCGGATGTTCGCATTGCTTGAGCAGCCATCCGCAGTACTTCTGCTTGAGCCACCTGCGTATCCTGTAGGCAACCCAAGCAGCGACGAGGGCGCCCAGGAGCAGGAAGGAGCAGACCCCAACCAGGAACGTCAGGAAGTCCACATCGTATGGGTTGTCCTCGTTGATGAAACTGCCCTGGCTCAGCGGTGCAAAGGCTTGCGTTGTCCCGGCGGTCGCTGTACGGTAGGGGTATGGCGTCACCCGCAGGAAGGTGAGTATGGCAAGCGTCAAGACAGCATCTTCGTCTCCATGCAAGACACGCCCGCGCGTCGGACCGGAACTCGTTTTCGAAGTCACGCAAGACGCAGACGGCGGGTATGTAGCCGAGTGCCTCACCGAGAACATTTTCACCCAAGGCGACACGTGGCCCGAATTGCGTGTCAACGTGACTGAGGCCGTGGGAGCCCAGTTTTTCGACCGCCCCAAGCCGAGAGCCATCCGGCTGCACCTTGTCAGGGACGAGGTCCTGATCCCGGCATGAAACTCCCCCGCAACCTCAGCGGGCGCCAACTCATCGCCGTTCTGTGTGGCGAGTGGGGATATCGCGTCCTCCACCAAGAAGGCAGCCACGTTGTCATGGAGACTGGAATCCCCACCAAGCACCGAGTCACCGTTCCCGATCACCGGGTGTTAAGGGTCGGAACGCTGAATGCCATTGTTCGCGCCGTGGCCGCGCACAAGGGCGTGTCGCGCGACGACATCCTGACGTCGGCGTGACTCCCAGTCAAGCCACTGCGCAGTAACCCCGTTGAGAACAAAGGCTCATGTCACGCCGCCCAGTGACGAAATTCACGGCTACAGTCCACGAGTGCCGGCCAGCGCAAGTAGCGGCGTGCCGGCATCAGGACGGCAGAGCTACCGGTGATCAAGAGGGACGGGCAAGAGGGACCGGCTGACGCTGAGCGTACCCCAGATCCGATGCCCTACCCGGAAGGAGAGGTGTAATCTCATGGTATTGCTATCGCACACAACGGCCCGGCCCCGACGCCCCACCCGATCCCCGGTCGTCAGGCTCGCGGCCACCGGCATGACGGCATTCTGCCTTCTGGCCGGCTGCGTTTACGCGCAGGCCCCGGTTGCGGAGAACGCACAGGAGAACACGGCCATGAAACCACCCGCGACGGAAACCTTCAAGCCTAGGCTCGTACGCGCCGTTCTGCCCGCGGACCGATTCCGGCCCGGCGGCACCTTGCCCGTCTCGCTGGTGTTCGCCAACGATGGTGCGCCGGCGGCGGAGAGCTACCACGTCTTCGTGCACCTCGAGACCGAGCGCGACTGCAAGACCGCGTTCGCCAATTCCGACCACGAACCAACCGTTCCGACCACGCTGTGGAAGACCGGGCAGGAAATCGAGGACGGCCCCTGCATGGTCAGCATTCCGGCCGGGGCGAAGCCCGGTCCGTGCTGGGTCCACATCGGCGTGTACGTCTGGGAACCGCAGCACATCCGGTTCTGCGACGAGTACGTGCGCCAGGTCGAGATTGACCCAGCCGCACCGGACGCCAAGCCACAGTTCGAGCCGCTCGCCGTCGCGGAACTCGCGCGGCGCTACCAGGCACTCGAGGCGCGGCTTGCGGACTCCGCAACCCTCGACAGCCCGAGCCTCAGTCTGCGCGTGGCCAAAGACGGTTCGGCGTTCGCGCTGCTCGACAAAGCGAGCGGCGTGACCTGGCACTCGAACCCTGGCACGACCGGGCTCGGCAGTGCCGACGTTCAAACCGCCGAGAAGAAGGCCCATCTCCTGTTCAACACCGGGACCGTGGAAACCAGCGCCGACACAATCCGCGTCCGCTACCGCGACACGGCGGACTCCGCACTGGAAATCACCGTCTTGTTCCGGCTCCTGCCCGACGGCAAGACCATCGACTTCAGCTATGAGACCGCGGCAGGCATCGAGTGCCAGGGCATCCGGTTCCCCGAGGATGGGTTCTGGGTCACCGACGCTGAGCAAGGCGCCGTGCTTGTCCCGATCCGGGAAGGCGTGCTGATCCCGGCGGACAGCGGCGTGGTCTTCCGCCGCGCCTTCGACACCTACGGCTACGAGAGTTGCCACATGGCCATGATCGGACTGTTGAAGCAGGGCTCGGCCGCGCTCCTGTCGTGGAGTGATCCGTACGTGACGATCGACATCAAGAGCACCTGGGCCGCCGGCCAGGCCATCCCCGGTCGGCAGCTCCTGGCGCCAACGGTCGCACTGCGCAAGTCGGCGCGGTCGTTCCAGATCCGGCTCCTCGGCAAAGGCGATGCGGTCACGGTCGCGCAGGCTTACCGCGAGGTCGCCACGCAGCGCGGCCTGGTCCAGACCTGGGACGAAAAGGTGAAGCGCAACCCGTTGGCCGAGAATCTGATCGGCGCCTCGAACGTCAAGCTCTGGACCTGCTTCATCCGCAACGTCGACGCGGACGGCACCGTCAAGGGCGAGACCATGAACTGGACGTTCGACGAGGCGGCTGCCGTGGCCGAGCACCTGCGCAACGACCTGCAGATGGAACGTGTCCTGTTCATTCTCGGCGGCTGGATCCACCGCGGCTACGACAGCCAGCACCCGGACATCCTCCCGACCGCGCCCGAGTGCGGCGGCGATGCGAAGTTCGCAGAAGCCATGCAGCGGATCGCCGCAACCGGTTACCTCCCCGGGCTGCACGACAACTACCAGGATATCTACCGCGACGCGCCGTCGTGGGACGAGAAGCTGATCATGAAGGACGCGAAGGGCAACCTGGTCAAGGGCGGCAAGTGGGCGGGCGGCCAGGCGTGGCTCACCTGCTCGAAGACGGCCGTGGACCTGGCGAAGCGCCCGCAGAACCTGCCGGCGGTGCGCTCCCTGTCCGGTCCGTGCGCCTACTTCATCGACACCACGTACGCCGTCGGGCTGCAGGAGTGTTTCGACCCGGCGCACCCGCTGACACGCGCCGACGACATGAAGTACAAGTGCGACATTTCGGACTACGCCCGCGACACGCTGGGCCTGTTCGGGAGCGAGTGCGGCCGCGAATGGGCCGTGCCGCACGCCGACTTCTTCGAGGGTCTGACCGGCGTCTCCGGCCGCTACTACCACAACGAGGCCATGCCCGAGTGCCTCGGCGCCACGGTCATCCCGCTGTTCGAAATGGTCTACCGCGACTGCATCGCCATGTACGGCAAGTACGGCTACAGCCCGGAGTCCGCAGCCAGCTACGTCCTGCACCACATCAGCATCGGCCGGCCGTTGCACTACCACAGCATGGGCACGCACCTGTACTGGCAGAAAGCGGAGGAGAAGCCGCTGCCGCTCACGCCGTCGATCGCCGCAGTCGAACCGGCCGGCGAGGACGCCGTCAACATCACCTACGCCTGGCAGGTCACCGGTCCGGTCGAGAAGGACTGGCGCGTGTTCGTGCACTTCGTCGACCCCGGCGCGACCAGCAAGATCCTCTTCCAAGACGACCACGTGCCCGAGCCGGCCATGACGACTTGGCAACCGGGCGTCGTCTGCATCGGCCCGAGGACAGTCCAGATCCCAAAGGGCAAGACGGGGGCGTTCGAGGTCCGCATCGGCATGTGGGACCCGCAGGCCGGCAACCGCGCGCGGTTGGCCGCACCCGACGGCGGGGGACGCAGTTACCGGCTTGGACTGCTCGCCGTCGACAAGAACGGGCCCAAACTGCTGCCCGTCCCGGAATCACCGGACGGGGCCGGCCAGGACTGCTTCGTGCAGGCGGACGGCGGCTGGGCCGAGGGCCTGAACCTGACCGACCGGTTCCTGAAGAACACGCACGAAGTTCTCAGCCCGCTGCACGAACTGACCGCACGCGTGCTGCTGACCAAGCTGGAGTTCCTGACCCCCGACCGGCGCGCGCGCCGCACCACGTTCGGGGACAAGGCGGTGGCAACCGTGAACGACCGCACCGAGAGCCTGACCGTCCGCCGCGGCGATGGCACCGAAGTGGTGTTGCCGCCGCGCGGGTTCCTCGTCGAGACGCCCGAGTTCGTGGCGTTCCACGCCCAGACCTGGGGCAGTGTGAAGTACGAGCAACCCGCGTTGTTCACCTTGCGCAGCCTGGACGGCCAACCACTGGCGACGTCAAAGCGCATCCGCGTCTTCCACGCCTTCGGGCCCGCCCGCTGCGACGTCAACGGCCGTATGGTCGAGGTGAAACGGGAGATGGTCGTAGAGTGAGCTGAGACGCGGCAACCGGACACGCTCAAACGGTTTCACGCTCCGGAGAAGTCCAGGGTCGATGGTTCATGGTTGGTGGTCCTTGCACCGCAATTAGATGTGGAGCATTCCCGCGACGTCACCGGCGCCCCGGATGGAGGCGGTTGATGGATACGCCCGGCGAGAGCGAAGCAAGGAATTCCGCGCAGGGCAGGCAGAGAACCTCATCGCGCAGAAGACGTTCGCGCCCGCGGTAGACCAGGAAGGCGGCCGCCTCCGGGTAGTCCTCCCTGAAACTCCGCAACCCGCGGAAGTCCCGTTGGGCCAGGGACGAGCTATTCTTCACCTCGATGGCCGCGAATACGTCCTCGCCATACACAATGAAATCCACTTCGTTGCCCGCCTTCGTGCGCCAGTGATACAGGGCATTGGCCAGGCCGGTGTAGTCAGCCCAGGCCCGTAGGTGCTCTGCCACCAGCGTCTCCAAGCATAGACCATCCAGTTCCGCGTGTGTGTCCAACGGGCCTTTCGGCCTGGACATGCGGAAAACGCCGGCGTCGAACAAGTAGAACTTGGCGTGACTGACCAGCAACCGCTTCGCCCGTTTGCTGAAGATGGGGACTGAGAACGCCAGCATCATGTCCTCCAGCATCTGCGTGTAGCTGTTCACCGTGCGCCGGTCGATGGCGCACTCGCGGGCGACTTCGGAGGCGTTCATGAACGCGCCTTGCGAGAAACTGGCCACTTCGAGATACCTGGAGAAAGCGCCGAGATTCCGTAGCAATCCCTCCAGAAGCAACTCCTCGCGCAGGTAGGTGCCGACGTAGGCGGCAAGGGCGTCGGCAGGGGATGGGGAACTGACCACGACGGGCAGTAGGCCGAACTGCAAGGCTGCCTCGAGGTTGAACTGCTCCTGCATCTCACCAGCGGTGAGCGGGTGCAGGTGCCGAAGCGCGGCGCGCCCCGCCAATAGGTCAACGCCAGCACGTTTGAGTTTCCGCGCGCTCGAACCGGTGATGGCGAAACGGATGTGGCGGTATTCTTCCATCAACTGGTGCACAACGGACAGGAGTTCCGGCACCTTCTGAACTTCGTCGATGACAAAGGTGTCCGTCCCCGTGAGGTTCCCCATAACGATCTCCCGAAGTCGGTCGGGGCGGGCGGACAACGTCATCTGAGTGGCCACGGAGAGCAGATCGACCACGCAGGCTTTGGGGTATTGCGTCTTCAGCCAGGTCGTCTTGCCGGTGCCGCGCGGCCCGAAGAGGAAGAAGCTGCCCGGCGGCGGAGATGGTTGCCTTTTGAACATCTTCACGTCCAAATCTCCTTCTGATTTGTACAATATGATGTCCAGCAGGGTTCGTCAAACCCAAGAACTATGCGTCTGTCGGGGATAGGATGTCGGGGACAGACCTGTGTCGTCCTGCCACGTCGTCGGCTTGGCGGCGGTCGAACGCCTGCCCGTGCCAGAGGCGGTCGCCCGCTGCAACGCCTTCTACCTGGGGCTGTTCCCGTCAAGTGACGCCGACGGTCTCGGTCTCTCGGTCACGACCTCGGCAGAAATCACGAGTGCCTCACAAAGCGCGGACAGGAGCGACAGTTGCCCAACCTTGGCCAGCACGATCAGCGGGGATGCATTCACGACCGCTTCTCAGCCACCGTCAAACTCTTTGCGAAGTTCCTCGGGGGTCTGCTGGAAAGGCGAAACACAGAAGCGGTTAAGGGCCGCCAGGAACTCCTGCCGGCTGACCCCGGCGAGTTCCGCGGCCTTGTTGCCACCGGGAGTGCCAGGCTCATAGTTCCGCGTTCAGGGCCTGTCGATTTAACCGATACGGTACCAAGGCAGCCCGCGAGGACGCCGGCTCCTTTTTCCACTAAATCGACACGCCCTTCACGCGGTCCGGCTTACGCGTTACCAGGAGAACAAAGACCACCCAAGAGAGGTACAACGGACTGTGACACGACCACGTGCACCTTCGGCATTTCGAACGCAGCCGTTAACCGACGTGATTCAGCGCGCACGGCTCACCGGGTGTTTCCGATTCGCTTTCACCTTGCCGATGCCAAGGGCAATTCCGCAAACGAGAATCCCCCACGAGCAAAGAAAGAGGACAAAGGATACGTATGGTCCGTCAAACATGCTGCCTGGCTTGATCCACTGAAACGGGAGAATCATGACTTGTGCGATGCACTGGCAGGATGCGACAAAGACGTTCTCTCGCTTCCCGAAGACCCCAGCCCACCCAACTCCGCTCACCAGAACCCAGAACAGGTAGACACTTGCTCCACTGAACAGAAAGCCGGCTACGTGCTTGAGCGGCGTCCTCATGCGTCCTTGCCGAACTCCCAATCCGGGTTCTCCGTGCGTCACGCCGGGACTTGGCTCAACTCCTGAAGCCGCTGCTCCAGAAGCAGGTTCACCAGGCTCTGCGTATCGACGCCACGGACAGAGGCCAAGCGCTGCACGCGGGCCAGCAACTCGGAATCCAGCGCCACGAGGATGCGATGGCGCAACTCGTCGGCCACCTCGAACGCCGCAGGTTCGGTCTGGTCCCAGTAGTCGGCCAGGCTGTGCGTGTCCCAGAACTGGGCCATCGCCTCGTAACTGGCAGGGGTCAGTGCTTTTCGCTTACTTGCGGCCATACAGCCTTCGCTCCTTCGGGTCCATGTCGCGCCCGCTGATGATCAATGCCTCCCGGTTACGCTTGTAGACAAAGAAGATAACCACAAACCGTCCTGCACCTGTCTGGCCCAAAGCCGAGTAGAGATGTTCCCCGGTGGAATGGCCTCGCTGCACCTTGCGGAACAACGGCCTGCTCTTCAACACCTCCTCGACTTCCTGCCGTGAAAACCCGTGTTCCCAATTGAGTTTGTCCAGCACCTGCGGCAGCCACACGATGTCACGCAGTAACATTTCCGGGATGACCTTGGGGCGCCAAGGCGCCGGTTTCTTCCACAATAAAGATACGGCAATTCCACCTCTGTCCACACCATATACCCCAGCGCAGCATGGATCAAGCCCAATCGCGCCCGGCATGGCGGGATGCCCTGCGCTGCGCTACATTCCCTTCACCATGAACGCCGAGCCCCTCATCCGCAAGATCGTGCGTGCCGCCAATGCGGCACGACTCGAGGTCATTGTCATCGGCAATGCCGGGGCGGCGCTGAACGGGGCGCCGGTCACCACCGTGGACTTCGACTTCTTCGTCCGCGACATCGAAGGTTCGATGGACAAGATCAGGGCTCTCGCGAAGCACTTGAGCGCGGTGGTTGTCCTGGCCGCGTCGCCGCTCTCGCGCACGGTCAGGGTCGAGAACGAGAAAGACAACCTGTACATCGACATCATCGACTGTCCCGCTGGACTTCCGAGCTTTGCCAGCGTCCGCAAACGCAGTATGGAACTCGAGTTCGGACGCGGTCATTCGTGCGTCCACGTCGCGTCTCTCGATGATATTATCCGCAGCAAGAAGGCGCTGGGGCGCCCGAAAGACAACGCGGTCCTGCCGCTCCTGGAGTTGACTCTCGATGAACAGCGCAAGCAGCAAGAAGAAGGCGCCCAGCCGCGACCGTGAACTGGCCGCCACGGCCGACTTGCTCGAGAGCGAGGAAGCCGACCGGCGCCGGATCCGCGCGCTGCTGCGCCTGCCCATGAACCAGCGCACGAACTTCCTCCGCGTGAAGGTCGGCGCGGGCACGGCGCTGTAGGCCGGGGGACGGGCTAACCACACGTATCGTAAATGCTACACATGTCGTTGCGCCATAATGGACTATGGACCCCGGAAATACGGGAGTTCAAGACCCGTCGCATTTCTGAGAATTGAGAACGATTCAGCGGTTCTATCAGCAGCCCGTCGTCATTCGTGGCTGATCTGAACAAGTCCATGGTCCTCAGTTGCGCGTAGCGCTAAGTTCAGATCACGCAGATGGGCACAGATAGGACGCCCGCGGCGAATTCATGTGGACCAGATCTGCATCAACCCGTGTGCCTCCACGAAGGAGTCCTGCCGATGCACCTACGCCACGTCCTGCCCGCACTCGGTCTGGCCTGCGTCCTGGCGACACCGCTCTACGCCATCCCGCCGGGACTGTTGTTCCACGTGTCGTTCGACAAGCTGACGCCGGATGCGGATGTCGCAAAGGGCGACGGGCACTCGTCGTTCGCCGCCAGTCTCGAGCTGCGGCCGGCGGAGGGCGTCAAGGGCGCCGGGTTGCTGCAGCAGGCGGGCGAACGCTGCAGTTACTCCATTGCCGGGAACTTCGACACGAGTCAGGGCTCGTACTCCGTATGGGTTAAGCCGCTGAACTGGGACGGGCATGGCGGCAAGTTCCGGCACATCCTGGTGGCGGATCCCGCCCCCGGTTACACCATGCTGCTTTACCTCTATCCCATCGGCGATGAAGCCGTGATGAATTACATCCGCGTCGGCGCGAATACACCGGACGACGCGACGTGGCGCGCCGGCTGCCCGGTCGATATTTTCAAGAAGGGCGAGTGGACGCACCTGGTCAGCACCTGGGACGCGACGGCCGTGCGGCTCTACGCCAATGGTCAACGCGTTGCCGAAGGACTGGTCTCGTCGCCATTGCCGAAACTGACGACCGGCACGTTCACCATCTGCCCCGTCGACTTCTGGAAAAACGCGCAGTGGGGCGACCGGGACGAGCAGACGGTCTGCGACGAAGTGCGCGTCTTCGACCACGCACTGACGGACGAGGAAGTCCTCGACCTCTACGCCGCCGATATCCCGGGCGGGTTGGCAGCGCTCGAACCCAAGCTCGTGCTCGACCTGAAGCCAGACTATTTCGCCAATGCGATCTCCGCAACGGTGCGGCCCGCGCACCTCAGCGACGAGTGGCGCGCACGCATCGCCAAGGGCGCCGCCGTCTCACTCACGGTTCGCGATCCTGCCGGCACAGTACTGCTCACCCGGACAGGAAAACTGGACGACGGCCGCATCACCGTGCCGGTCAAGGACTGGCGCGATGGCGACTACGCGGCGGAGGCGGACCTCACCGCCGACGACCAGAGCCTGAAGGCCCGGGCAAAGCTGACCAAGCCCCCGACGCCCTGGCTGCCGCCGCAGAAGGACTGGCGCGCCGACCGCGTGCTCGAGCCGTGGACGCCGCTCGCGCGCGACGGCCAGACGGTCCGGTACTGGAACGGCGAAATCACGCTTGCCGGCGCGTTACCGGACCAGATCACCAGCGGCGGTCAGCCGTTGCTCGCCGGCCCGATCCGGTTCGTCGCGGAAGCGCCGGCGACGTGGAGCTCGCCGCGCGTCACCGAGGAACAGCCCTGGCGCATCACCGTTGAGGGCACAGGACAACTTGGCGAGCTTTCAGTGACATCCACAACGCTGGTCGAGTTCGACGGTCTCATCCGAACGGACGTCACGCTCACGCCGCCCGCGGAGGGAATGCAGATTCCCGCACTGACGCTCGAGATCCCGCTCCGTGCGGAGTTCGCAACCTACTACCGCAATCCGGCGTGCCGCGACTGGGACGGCAAGGCCCTGGACGAGGTCGCATTCCTTCCGTACGCGTGGCTGGGCAACGAAGAGCGCGGACTGTCGTGGTTCATGGAATCAGCCGCGAACTGGCGCATCGCAGAGAAGCAGCCGGCCATGACGTTCCGGCGCGAAGGCGACACTGTAGTGGTCCGACTCCGGCTCATCAGCGACCCGGTGCAGGTAACGAAACCACTGACGTACACCGTCGGCTTCGAAGCGACTCCGGTGCGACCGCTCTCGCTGCGACTGTACGAGTGGCGTTTCGCGTCCGGCCCGCAGTTCAAGGGCTCGAACCTGTTCGTGTACGGCTGGAGTCAACAGATATCGTATCTGAACTCGCGCCTGATCGCCTTCGATCCGGCCGGACAGCGCAAGCTGGTGGACACGTGGCGCGCGGACGGCAAGGAGAGTCTCTCGTACTCCTGCGCGCAGTGCACCGCGGGCAGTTCGCCGGAATACCTCTTCTTCGCCGACGAGTGGAACCAGCCGTACGGCGCCACGTTCAGCGGCTACAAACGCGTGCCGGACGATGCGCCCTACAGCATCGTCCCCGTCTGCCCGCGCAGCACGTTCCCGGACTTCCTCGTCTGGTGTGTGACGGAGAACCTGCGCAACGACTGGGGCGGCGGCATCTACACGGACATCGACGGTGCCACTCCGTGCGACAACGCCCTGCACGGGTGCGGCTTCACCGATGCGTTCGGCCGCACCGGCAGAACGTGGCCGCTCTACGCGCACCGCGGCCTGTCGCGCCGTATCTACGCCGCGTGTCACGACGCCGGTAAGTTCTACTTCGCCCACGCCCACAGCAACTGGTACTCGCTGTTCAATGCTTTCAACGACGGCTGGTGCCCCGGCGAGCAGTACAGCACCGCGGTCGTCGGCAAGCCGAACTTCTACATGGACGACATCCCGGACCGCGTCTGGCGCACGGAGTTCCACTCGCCCACGACCGGAGTCGCCACGTTCCTGTTGCCCGAGATGGGCAGGTTCGGCGGCAAGGATTCGGTGGACGACCGCGGGCCCAGCGAGTGCTGCATTTCCGCTGCCTTGTGCTACGGCGTGCCGCTCTGGGCGGGCGCGATCAACCGGACCGTCGTCGAGGAGGTCTGGGCGGTCCAGCAGGAGTTCGGCATTGCCGGCGCGGAATTCGTGCCGTTCTGGAAACAACAGGATCTGGTCGCCTCCGATCCGGCCGTGCGCGTGAGCCTGTGGCGTAAGCCGGGCTCGCGTCTCGTCGTGCTCGCCAACTTCACGGACACGGACCGCACGGTCGAGCTGCGCCCGGCCCAGGCAGACGCGAAACTGCAGACGCGCGCCGCCTGGAACGCACCCGACTTCGCCGCGGACGGAAGCACGGCGCGCCTGACCGTCAAAGCGAAACGCGGCAGCCTGCTCGTCGTCACCGGCCCTTGAATGAGCAGACCGGAAGCATGCCGACCTGTGCGGGCAGATCCCAAGAAAGGAGAGGACCCAACCTGCACCCGAGGATGCGCCCGTTGGTAGTGGGCTCGCAGTGCGCGGAACAGCGTGCAGCGCCAAGAGCCCATCTGGCGTGGTGCGACGGTGTGGCACGGGGATGGTGTCTTGCCCGGCGGACAACCGCCGGGACTGCGACACCACTACGAACGGGGCCGTGACCTGCGTCCGTACGCACGAGGGCAGCACCCCTCGCGGCAGGGACGGCCAGCACAGGTCGGAACATACACAGGTGAGGGATCATGCACTCTCATGCGCCAATGAAGACTGTCCTTCTGAGCGCACTGGTGGCACCGATGGCGCTGGCGGCCGAGCCGGCCATGCTGCCCCGCGACTGGGCCGAGCCCATCCCGCTCGAACACTGCGTCGTGGTCACCGACAGCACGGTCCTGGGAACCCGCGTGGTCGAGGCGCTGCGGGCGAGGAACGCTGACGCCACCGTGATGACGGCGCGGCAGGCCGTCAACGACACCAGACTTGCCTGGCATGACACGCGGCGCGGCGCGACCGTGATCGTCATCGGCGGGATCCACGACAACGCCGCCGTGCTGCCGCTCTACGCGCAATACCTGTCGTATGGCGACCTCGCCTATCCGGGCGGCGACGGCACCGTGATCCGAACCGTCAACCGGCCGTTCGGCGAAGGCACGGCAGCCATCACACTGGAAGCGAGCTCGCCCGCCGGCGAGGAACGCGTCGTGGCGCGGTTCACCGAACGGCTGTCCGGTCTCGAAGCGCCCGCTCTCCCGACGATCATCGAAGCTGCGCTGTCCGAGGAACGCGCCGCAACGGCAAACGCGCTCGGTCCCAACGAACGACGGTACGCCCTGACCGGGAAGCCCGACGATGCGGCGACGGCACTCAAGTCACTGCTGGGCGAGTCCGGAGAGGGGCAACTATGGGGTCATGGCAGCGACTACAGCCTTGAGGCGGTGGTGCTGCGGTACGCGCTCATCCAGGACGCACCCGGCGTCGCACCACAAGACGTACTCATGCTCGACAACGCGCTGCTGCGGACGCTGGTGGCGACACAGAACGAATACTGGCGCCGCCGCGACGGCAGCCGGATCGGCGGCCGGCACCAGATCATGGGCACGAGCAGCTTCCTCGCGGGTGTCGACCTGCTGCTGCGTCGCGGCAACCCCAACGCCGAGGCCCGAGCGTTGCTTGAACGCTGGCGTGACGAGTGCCGGGCCTACTGGCGCAATGCCTGCTCGACCTTCAATCATGACCTGGCCGGCGTCCCGACGCTGTACTGCCCCGACGCCAACCTTGACTGGGCGCTCAAGCTGGGGTGCGACGAGTATATCCGGATGCATCTTCGGCAGGCGGCGCTGCGCCTGATCACCGTGACAGACAGCCTTGGTTGCTGCGCCGGGGACGGCACCTACGAGGAGTGCCGGCCCGGAATGCTCTACAAGCAAACGCCCTCCGGTTGGCTGCTCAGGGCTGCCAATGCCTTCTGTCCCGGCCAGGGATTCGATTGGTTCCTCGACGAATTCGCCCGGGTCGGCACCGGCAACTGGGCCGTTGACCGGAATTTCGGCGGCGCCCGGACGTTCGCCGTCGGGGGCGAGACGCGCCGGCCGGACCATCTGCTCGGCGTCACCGTCGTGCCTCTCGGTGACTACCGCTACGAGCGGATCGCGCACGACCGCGACAGCGCCAACGGCGGGCGCTACCTGATCGCGCCGCGGGAACGCGCATACGAGAAGCTCTGCTTTCGTGACGGGTTCGACGTTGACAGCCAGTATCTCTGCCTCCAGGGCTATGCCGACCCGGGTGCGGACAATGTCCTGCCGGACGACGTCAACTCGATCGTGCGCTACACGGACCTGGGTCACGTCTGGCTGCACGCGAACTGCCCGAAGTCCGGCAACCTCAACCGCACTGCCGTATTCTGCACCGACGGGGTCAACGACGGCCCACACCCCACCGGCTGCGACCTGATCGCGCTGGCGCAGACCGAGCGCGTCGCGTTGGTCTCCAGCCGTCTGCCCGACTATCACGGCGGCGAGTGGACCCGACACCTGCTCTGGACCCGCGGGCGCTACCTGGTGGTGATCGATGCGGTCGAGCAGACCGGGGAAGGCGGGTACGGTCTGGTCTGCACCTTCCGTACGCCGCAGTACGCGACCCTCACCGCCGATGGCATGCTGGCCAGGGAGGGCCGCGCCGAGTTCCGCATCCGCAACGCCGACGCCGCGAAGCTCGCGCTCGAGATCGAGCGCGACGACCGCGGCGCAGCCATTCCGCACCTGCTCCGCCAGACACAGCAACTCGACGCCGAGCGGGGCAGCTCGAAAGTTTTCCGCAACCTGCTCTACGCCACGGACCCTGAGCATCCGGGCGAGCTTGAGCTCCGGCCCGTAGGCGCCAACGCGGCCCTGGTTCGCGGCACCATCCGCGGACATGACGAACTGACACTGGTCGCCGTTCGGCTTGGCGGGCCGGAGCTCCAGGTCGGTCCGTTCGCTTCCGACGCAGTGGCGATCCAGATCGGCCGCGACGGCTGGCTTCGCTCCGGCGGCACCAGGCTGCGCTTCGGCGACGCAACCGTCACCGAAGCGTCTGGCGCCACCACCCCCGCGATGAGCGCCGCACTCGAAACGCTTTGGAGCACGGCGGCAGCGCCGACACGACCGATTGCACCAGCGCCCGCGGTCGAGACAAGACCGCTCTGGTCCGCAGCCGGGTTCGCTCGGGTCCCCAACCCGATCGCCGCACCGCTCCTGTCGGCCGAGCCGACACCCACCGGACGGTTGAACGCACTCCTCGACGGTATCGTGCCGGTCTCCCCCGACTGCGTCTGGCCGCAGAAGCAACCGGTCACACTGACCCTTGACCTGCGCCAGCCGCACCGGATCGAGCGCCTCGACCTGCGCCGGGGACAGTTCGGCCCACGCAACGCCGTGCCATCCGCCGAGCAGCTTCCCGCACCGCGCGTTGTGCAGGTGGCCTTGGACGACGCGCCGGAACAGCCCCTGGTCTTCAAGGCGGATGTCACCTTCGAAGACCTCCACAAAGGCTCGGTCTACCCCGTGCTGCGGTGGTGTCTCGACAGCCTTGGCCAAACCGCGCAGCGTGTCCGTCTCCGGTTCGAACCCGATGTGTGGTCTGACGGCCTGGCACTGAGCGAAGTCATTGTCCGCGGCGGCGGCGACGGTTGCACCAAGCTTCAGGGCCATTGCCTGGCCGACATCGACGGCGATGGGCGCGCCGAACTGCTGCTCTGGTCCGACGAGGGCGAGATCGTGGCCATTCGGGCCGACGGCGGCGAGGCGCTGCGGGTGAAGCTGGGCGGCAGCGTCACCGCGGTGGCGTGCTTCACCGAACTGGCCGACACACCGCGGCTGATCGCCACGACCCGGGAGGCCTTGGCCTACTGCCTCCGACCCGACGGGGCCAAGGTGTGGCGCGCCGACCTGCTGCCGAGCGCCAAGATTAACGGCGACCACCCGACGGCCTACTCGATCGGCTTGGTACGCAATGCCGCGCGCGAACCGGTGCTCGTCCTCGGAAACTACCACCTGGTGACGTTCCTGAGCGCAGCCGGCGAAACGCTGAAGTATGTCCCCGGCGGTTCGGCCTATCACACGATGACCATGAACCGCGGCGGCGACTTCGACGGGGACGGTGTCGAGGAAACCGTGACGGCCGGGATCTGGGGCGGCGCCGGCTTCTTCAGTGGCGCCTGCGAGCGCACGGGCTGGATCGGGATTCCCGTCGGCAGAGGAATCCTCCTCGAGCGCTGGCCGGCACCCGACAATCAACCCAAGGCCGTTTGTGGCACCGAAGACGGTGTGACGCTGATCGATCTGGCGACGAAGAAGGTCGAATGGAACCGCCCACTGCGGCCGCTCAACGACGCGGCGATCGTCACGAGTGACACCGGACCACGCCTGGCTCTCGCGAAGGCCGATGGCTACCTGATGCTGCTCGACAGCGCCGGTGCGGTCGTCGCCTCGCGCTGGATCGGCGAGCCGGTTCGGGCGGTGACGAGTACGGCGACCGGCGTCATTGTCGCCGCACTGGCGGATCGTCTGACGGCGTATGACCCGGCACTGACAACCGAGCGTACGCTCGCCGCAGGTACCTACGACGCGTTGGCCGTCATGCCGGGCGGGCCGCTGGTCGGCCTCCGCGCCGGCGGCCGGGTCGACGCCTGGCCGGCGCCGTAGCGTCGGGTCGCACGACAACCCTCCGCCACCGCCACGCACACGGGCCGCGCGTCCCCCGCACGCTCGCTGAAGACTCGCGCCCGCTTCCGCGTGAAGGGCGTGTCGATTTAACCACCTCAGGTGCGCAACCACGCCCAAAGTGGCCGGACCGGCTCGGTCCGGCATGCGGGAGCGAACCGGTCCGGCCACTTTGGAAGGCCTGTTGCCGCACTAAACCGACACGCCCTGAACGCGGGACTCAGGCTGAGTTCAGAATACGCGTTGGCGCGGAACAGCGGCCTTCGCTGGCCGTTGCAGCAAACGGGTTTCACCGCCCACGCGTGATGCGCAGCGCCACGGTTTTCTCGAGGGTGCCGAGGGGGATATCGAGGGTGCCGTTGGCGCTGGACGCCTGCAGTTTGGCACCCCACGTGCCCGCCAGAGGATCGAAAGTCTCTGCCGTGTATGCACCGTCTGCAAAGCCCGGCAAGCGCAGCACCACGTCGCGGGCCGGCGCCGGCTGCAGGTCGACCAACGGCGCGAACCAGACGAACCGGTCGGTTCTCGCCCACACCAGAGTCATGGTCTTGCCGCGCAGGGCCATGGCCTTGACACTGACCGGCGTGTTTCCGTAGGACTTGAGGATGACCTGCGTCATCTGGAACCAGTCCTTGCCCAGGTTCTCGATGGTCACGGTGTGTTCGCCGGCCGGCACGTCGACGCCGTACGGTCCATTGTACTCCATCCGCGTCTCAGTGGCGGTCGTATCGTCGGGGTCCGCGAAGTCCTTCTCCAGTTTCACCTGGCCGTCGACGCTGAGCTTCAGGTTGGCGCCACCCCACCCGGAGACACCGCTGACGTGGACCTCGAACCGGCCCGGCGCCGGGAAGTTCAGCTTGTACGTCTGCGGGTTGTGCAAGTCCTTGTGGTTCCCGACGCCGTGCAGCGTATTGGCGATCAGCCCCGCCGGCTCGATCTTGCCGTCGTTCGCCACCGTGACGGTCACCGGCTGATTGAACGGCGCCGCCTGCCACGTCCCGCTGACGGGTGTAACGCGCACGGTCCCGGGCGGCTGCGCAGGATCGGTCCTCACCTGTACGGCTATGTCCTTCGACGGGATAGGCTCGAACGCCTCCTCGGGCCAGCGCACATCCTTGACAAACGTCGCGAACGCGGCGAAGTGCCGGTACAGCCCGTACTTGTCGATCCACTCCCACCACCACGGCATGCCCGTGCCCGCGGCGCCAGCCATGACCGGCCCCCAAATGCCTTCGAACAGGCTGCCGCCGTCGCCGTCGACATCCGCCCAGAGGTTCTTGTAGTGCCGGCCGAACTCGCCGACGATCACCGGTTTCTCGTGGCGCCGGAGGATGCCGACCGACTCCTCGAGCACGTCGTCCATGGCCACGAAGCGGCCCGGATAGGAGTGCTTCTGCACCATGTGCATGTTCGGCTGTGTCCACAGGTCGTCGTCCGGCACTTCGGCGAAACTCGAGGTCACGATGTGCTTGTACGGGTCGATGTCGTGGAGGTAATCCGACATGGTCCGGTGCCAGGCGCGCAAGGCGTCGGGGGCTTCCTTCCAGGCGTTGGTGATGTTGACTTCGTTGAAGAATTCCCAACTCTGCACCACGTTGCTGGCGGACCACCGCGCCACGATGTAGCGCAAGCGTTTCTGGTACGCCTTCATGGCGGCCGGGTTGCGGAAGAACTCGACCGGTCCCGAGCACAGGCCCGCGTAGGCCGTGTCCTTCCAGTAACAGCCGTCCGCCTTCATGTCGTTCGCCTCGCGGAAATCGGTCAGGCAGAACATCAGGTGATAGTCGTGATCCCGCGACAGGTTGACGAGTCCGTCCATGGCCGCCGCCTTCTGCTGATCGTACCGGGTCAGTTCCTTCCCCTCGATACCCATGGTCTTTCCGGACATCCAGAAGCGCGCGAAATTGCAGCCGGCGGCCGCGAACTTCGGCAGGTAGTAGTCATATGTGCCCAGATCCGAGCCGAGCAGGTTTGTCCCGATAGCCAGGTAGGGCCTGCCGGAGTCGAACCGGAAGTAACGCTGGGTCTTGTCATCGACGCGGATGAACCCGTCCGGTTCGGCGCATTCAAGCTGAAGCACCGCAGGCGGCGTCACCGCCGTGCCCGTCCGGTCCGTGGCACGCAACTGGATCGTGTACGCCCCCGACACGGGGACGGCCAGGCGCAACCGCCACGACCCGGCGCCGGCGGCGGACCATTTCGACTTCGGCATGGGCGGGCGGGCGAACATCCACGCGGTCTCTTTCCACTCCTGGACCATGGCGCCGCCGTCCGGCTCGTACGCCCGAGCCTGGAACTTGTCGTTGGCGGCGTTGTAGAACTCGACACCGACACCGGCTCGGGTCAGACCATTGAGAGGCCGAACCCACAACCGCAGCGAGTCGTACGCGGACCAGTCCTCGGACGGCAGCGCCAGGTTGAATCCGGGCCAGGTCGACGCTTCCGTGGTTGCGATCCGCACGAGCAGCGACGTATTCCCACCGTGCACGTGGTCGCGAGTCTTCTCCAGCGTCACTTCCGGCGCCGGGGTCCAGCGCATGTCGCCCTCGAAGTCCTCAATGACCTTGCGCGCGCCCGTCTTGGAGTTGAACACCTCGATGTCGTCCACCATGAACGAGAGCGCCGCCTTGGGCCCGAAATCGCCGGCCGTGATGAAGAACCGCAGCAACTTGATGCTCCCCAAATCCAGCGGCCGCGTCTCGACGGTGCGACTGAACGGCTCGCACCAGAACGCCGGGACCGTGGCGGTGCGCCGGTCCGGGCTGGTGACCAACGCATCGACGGCGATCTGGTCCGGGTCGTAGGGGTTGTCGTAGGCGCCTGTCAGATTGAAGCGGAACTCTGTGGTGTTCCGCAGCGGCGGCGGCATCACCGGCGCCAGTTCCCCGATCTGCGGTCCCATCCCGGTCGGGGTCACGGGAAGCAAGGCGGGATGCTGACAGCCGGAGACGAAAAGGACCAGTGCTGAGACGGTTCCGACGAGCGACCGTTGGCGCATGGGACGACTCCTCCTCTTGTGCACTGCTTGCGTACGACTCTGCATGGCGTTGTCGCGAGGACTTGCACACCGGACACCGCACGATGGCTTCGGCACGGTGGCCCACTCAGAATAGCGTCGTGTTCCCGCAAACTCAAGCCGGACGGCTCTTTGGGCAGGGCTGTTTCAAGATTCGTGACCGTCGCGTGCAGCGAGTACCCCCGGCGTGTCCCCACTTGGTGTGCGCGGAGGCGTGGCCTTCCGAGACGCGGTGCCGGATCTTGAAACAGCCCTGCTCTTTGGGCGCAACGCGTCGGCGAAAGGCGCATGGCGGATCCATTTCCCCGGCCCCTCCTAACCCGGCGTAGCCGGAACCAAGACCGACGCCGATTGCTGATCGTTGATTGCTGAAGTCCGCCCCCCGTCACTCGAAAAGCGTCGTTGCGATCGTCACAAAGTCTGCCAGAAAACGCGAGTTTGCAGTCGTGGGGTACCATGGTACTCGCGGGCCGCATTGCGCCTCCGCCGAGCTCGTCTCGGTGGGGCAACGATGGAGAAGAACAGAGGGGCGCCCCCGCCCCTCTCTTTCCCATCGTCCCTCGGCCGCAAGGACCGTAGAGGCGCGGACGAGCGTGAGTAACATCAACCGATGACCGAGCGGTCAGCGCCCAGGAGGCGCTGACGCTTCACGTGAAGACCGCACATTGCGACTGGCAGACAGGCGAGCAACGGGCTATTTTGCCCGCCACCAATCCCCAGACACAAGCCACACTCCGTGCAGCGGAGTGTCAAATCGACAAGAACGGCAGAGAACGACACGGAACGCCGGTCCTGATCCAGAGAAGGTCGGTGCAGGCGCCCCGTTATTGAAGCGTATGTTCACCGACCGATATCCTTTCCTGTGTGGGGTGCTGCTCGTGGCGCTGTACCTGGCCGGCTTGGTTCCGTTTGCCGCCACGTACGCTTTCTACAACCCCGACGAGCGTCACTATACCGACGCAGCGCTGATCATGCTCCGAACCGGCGACTACTGGACACCCCGGGACGATGACGGCACGCCGCGGTTCCGCAAACCCGCCCTGCCCTATTGGGGTGTGGCCGTCGGCTTCAGAGCCCTGGGCCTCAACCCGCTCGGCTCGCGGATCTTTCCTCTGCTGACCGGCGCCGGCGTCCTGGCCCTGACCTTCTGGCTCGGAACGCGCCTGGGCCGAAGTCACGCCGTCGGGCTGCTGGCGGCGGTCATTCTCCTCTCCTCCCCGGTCTTCCTGACCGCTGCCGTCCGCGCCACGCCGGACATCTTTCTGTGTCTGTTCCTGACATTGGCCGCGGCCGGTGCGCTGCTGCTGTTCGAGACCGACCGGTTCAGCCTCGGTGCCGCTCTGGCTCTCTACGTCGGCGCAGGCCTGGCCGTGGCCACCAAGGGCCTGCTGGGGGTTGTGTTCATCGTCTTCACCTGGTGCGTTGCTTTCGCTTGGAACCGCAAGTGGTTGCGCCAAAACCCGCGCCTGCACGCCCTGGCTCTTCTGACGGGATCTCTCATCGCCGCAAGCTGGTACCTGCTCATGCTCGCAGCACACGGCCCCTCCTTCTGGGACTCGTTCTGGGCCGACCAGGTAGCAGGAAAAGTACGTTTGAATGCCGCCGACCTGGTCGAAAACACACTGCTATTCTGTGCGTTCTATCCGCTGTTTCTCCTGCCGTGGTTTCTCGAGGTCGCCTGGCAACGGCGGCACCCGGCCGCAGGCTGGCTCAAGACGGCGATGCCCAGTCTTCGCCGCCCCACCCGCGAGACGGGCGTCTGGTTGTTCATCGTCTTCTGGGCCCTGGCCCTGGCCGTGGTGTTCAGCGCCGGTTCGCGCACCGCGCCACGTTACCTGTTACCGGCTTTCCCCCTCCTGGCGGTGCTGTTCGCCACGGCCCTGGGCCGGCCGCTTGCCAACCCACACCCGAACACGCCTCTCCTCAACGTGTTCCTGGGGGGCGCCTGGGGATTGCTGGCTCTGTTCGGAGTGGCAGCCCTTCTCAGCCAGGGCCTGATAAACCATGCCTGGTTGACGGGGGGTGTCGTCGTGGTCACCTGCGCCGCCGCCTTGGCGGCGCTGTACACCGCGACTCTGCGCAGAAATTGGCTCGATCGTGGACAAGCCCTCGGAGTGTCCCTGTTCGCGTTGGCGTTTCCGGTCTTTACGCTCCTGGCCCCATTCACGCTCCCGAGCCGGGACATGCTGGTGGTTCAACAACTGCGGGACCGAGGCGTGAGGTCAGGCTCGACCGTGGTTGCCGTGGCGAGTTCCTCGCTGGCCAGCCGCCTGCGCGTGATCAGCACCGACGAGTGGGAAGTGGTCACGGTGGCCAGGCCGGATGAGATCCCGCCCGGCGCCACGGCCGTCGTCTGGGAGGAAAGGCCAGGCGCGGCAGTGTCCGTGCGGCAAGGGGAACCCGTCCGCGTAACGGCAGGCTACAAGGGGGTCAAGACCAGGCCTCTTCTGACGGCCCTCGTCGCGGGCCGACTCCAGCCCTACCTGAGAGAGCATACCCAGTCCGTGTGTGTCACCGTCTTCGGGACCGCGGGCACGAGTCTTCCGGCGTCGACGGTCGGACCCGATCCGTGACCCCATCGGTCCCGCGGCTCAGGCCAGCCCCCGCTGCAAGAGGGTCGGGGATCGGCCTACAAGGCCGACGCTACAGCCGGTCCTGAGCTTGCGTTCATTGCTGTAGTGGCCGCGTTGTACGCGGCTCTTGGGCTTTTGCAGGGAGGTCCGGCTACTTCGCCGCCGCTGCGGGAGCGGAGTTGACGACCGCCTCGAGCGAGAGAACCGTGTAGGCGGTGCTCAACTCCGGGACGCTCTCCATCCACCGCCCGTTCTCGTTGGCCCAACTGCCGTCGGGCTTCTGCATCCCCAGCACCTGTCCGACGAACTCGGCACGCCACGAGTGCGGCTTGCCCGCCGCATCGGTCAGGGTCTCATCGCCATAGGCGGCCAAGGCCTTGGCACATGTGTGGAGGTAGTAGTAGTGCCCCGCGCTGCCCATGCCCGGATTCTCGGCAAACGTGAAGTGGCGCTGGATCCACTCCAGGGCTCCCTTGACGCGCGGATCGTCGCGGTTCACCTTCGCGTACACCATGCTCTTCAGCCCGGCGTAGGTCATGCTGCCGTAACTGCGCAGCCCCGCCCCATCGTCGTCTTCCTTTTTCACCTCGCCGGCCTTGCTCTCTCCCGGCAGGTAGACAAACCCGCCCTTGTTGTCCGGATCGGAAACGACCCACGTCGCCTTGTTGGTCTCTTTGAGATTCTGACAGGCACTGAGAAACTCGATCGCGCGCCCCCAGGCCAGATCTGCCTTCTTCGCCTTGACCGGATCGCTGGAGAACGGCTCCCGGTCCAGATGGTCCGTGAGGTACAGCGCTTCCAGGGCCCACTGTGTGTTCGACAGGTCGGGCCGCAGCTTCTTGCCGTAGCCAATGCCGCCCAGCGAGGCGCCGTCCTTGGCGGCGTCGGCAAACTGCGAGTCCAGCAGAAAGGCCCGTGCTCTCTTGATGATCTCCAGATCCTGTGGCCGGTTCTTCGTGATCAGGGCGATCACGCTGATGGCTGTCGAGTAGTTCGGATACTCCTCGGTCTGCTTGTTCCAGATCGAACCGTCCGACTGCGCGTGCTTGACCACAAAGTCCAGGCCACGGTTCACCGCGGCATCAATCGCCGGGGTACTTCCCGTCGGACTCTTGACCAGCCCCGTGCACACCAGCGAGGTCATGGCGGGGTGCTGCAGCCATGAGCCGTCTTCGCCCTGCTTGCGGAGCAGGAACGCCACTCCCCGCCCGATCGACTCCTCCGCCTTGCCTCGCGTTGCGTCGTCGAGCGGCGACGCACCTTGGCCCTGCGCCATCAGGCCCAACACCGTGCAGCAGGTCACGCCCAACATCACAACCAGTCGCTTCATCGTGCCTTTCTCCCTTGGTTGACCGTCTCGTCCGAAACTGCCGCGGGGGCCGGTTCGGTGTTCGATGGCTGGAACGCGTTGGCGACACGTCATCCGGGACGGGTACGCTCCGACGCGCCGGCCGTAACGACTTCCGCGATGCATGGACAGTGCCGGATACGAAAGTATACGGCATAACTTGTTCGCACGCAACCGGGTCAGGGTATTCGCGTCACGCATCGTCGCCGGAGGAGAACTCCGCAGGGCTGCACGGCCGATGTGCAGGCCGCACCAAGAATATGCAAAACCCATCTCGGTAAGACAGGATAGAACAACGGTGGCGCGGGACCTCCGGGACCGCAGCAGGGTACTCGGGGCCGTCCCGGCCCGAGGTGCGTCGCCCGCGGACCGGCCGACGCACCCCGCTTCGGCGCGGAACGCGCCGAGCCACTGCGCACCCGCTCGCGTCCCGACCTGGACAAACCACATTGCTGCGAGGCTGGATTTGCCCGCGCAGGTCGCGTTTTTTCCCGCGCCACGCGCTCGACGCCGGCCGCAATCACCGCTACTGTTACGGCACGGGGACGCGGGGCGACTGGGTTGGCAGAGGAGGCAATGCACCATGGCGAGGTCATTCACGTTCTTGCGTCTGGCGCTACTGGCAGCGACGTTCAGCGGCATCGGCCTGCCCCCCACGCCCACACTCGCCCAGGACGGCGGTAACGCGAAGACCGCCCTGCGTATCGGGTTCCTGTTGGAGACGTACGACGTCAACCGCTGGGCGCGCGACGAGGAGTTCTTCGTGAAGAAGGCCGAGTCGCTCGGGGCGGAAGTCATCAAGGCCGTAGCGGACGGCGACCAGGACCGGCAGAACAAGCAGGCGGAATCGTTCCTGGTACGCGGAGTCAATGTGCTGGTGGTGGTCCCCAAGAATCTGGAATCGGCGAGCCGGATCGTGAAACAGGCGCACGAGGCCAAGGTCCCCGTCCTCGCCTACGACCGACTCATCCGGAACTGCGACGTCGACTTGTACGTGACGTTCGACAACGAAAAGGTCGGTTACCTCCAGGCCAAAGGCATTCTGGAGAAAGTGCCGGAGGGTAACTACATCCTGCTGGGCGGGGCCGCCACGGACAACAACGCCAAACTGCTGCGCGAGGGCCAGAAGCGCGCCATCGCGGAACACCAGACGGCCACAGGCAAGACGATCACCGTACTGACCGATCCGTTCCTCGACAACTGGGATCGGGAGGAGGCCCGGCGCAAGGTCAGCAACATGATCACCAAGTTCCGGGCCCAAGGCAAACAGATCCACGCCATCGTCGCCTCGAACGACTCGACCGCTGGCGGCGCCATTGCGGCGCTCAAGGCGGAGAACCTGGCCGGCCAAGTGGCGGTCTCCGGCCAGGACGCGGAACTGTCCGCCTGCCAACGCATCGTCGAGGGCACCCAGACGCTGACCATCTACAAGCCGGTCCGAGACCTGGCAGAGACGGCCGCGGAAGTCGCGGTTCGCCTCGCCAAGGGCGAAAAGCCGGATGATATCATCAAGGCCCTGAACCACACGGCGAACCTGCTCGACAACGGCACGACGCAAGTACCATCCATCTTCCTGACGCCCGTGTTCGTGACCGCCGACAACATGGCGCAGACGGTCATCAAAGACCAGTGGCACCCGCTGGAGGACGTCTACCGCAACCTGCCGAAAGACAAGTGGCCGAAGACGGAGTGACGGAGGTTTCATGTGTCAGGGAAGACGTGGGAACGGAGCGGGACAACCCGTCCCCTTCCCTCTGCCCTTGAGACCCGGAACCTGAAACCTCTCCCCAACCCCTGAACCCCTGAACCTTGGAACCTTGGAACCTTGGAACCTTTGAACCCAGGAGCCCCAACCATGCGCGTCAAACAGTCGGTGTGTTTCCCGATCTTCAAGCTGGAGAAGATGACCCAGGACGACCTGTTCCGCCTCTCGAAGGAGATGGGGTATGTGGCGGTCGAGATGTGGTTCCGTCCGGACAACTTCGAGGAGATCGTCGGCATGGCGAAGAAGCACGGGCTGGTCCTGGCCAGCATGTGCGGGCACCAGTCGCTGACCGACGGGCTGAACAAGCGCTCGAACCATGACCGCATTGAAGCGGAACTGAAGACCTCGATCGACCTGGCGGCAAAGCACGGCATTCCCGGGCTGATCTGTTTCAGCGGCAACCGTCTCCCGCACATGGGCGAGGTGGAGGCCATGGACGCGGTGGCCGACGGGCTGAAGCGCGTCGCCGGCTACGCCGAGAAGAAGGGCATCAACCTGAACATGGAGTTGCTGAACTCGAAGGTGAACCACCCTGGGTACCAGTGCGACCACACGGCCTGGGGCGTGGCGGTCTGCGAGAAGGTCGCCAGCCCGCGCGTGAAACTGCTCTACGACATCTACCACATGCAGATCATGGAAGGCGACCTGATCCGCACCATTCGCGAGAACATCCGCTGGATCGGGCACTTCCACACCGCCGGCAATCCCGGCCGCAACGACATGGACGACACGCAGGAACTGAACTACCGCGGCATCTGCAAGGCGATTGCCGACAGCGGCTACGAGTACTACGTCGGCCACGAGTTCGTGCCCAAGGCCGACCCCATCGCCGCCCTGCGCACCGCGTTCGAAATGTGCAATCAGGCGTGAGGCAGGACGCCGGCGCCGGGTCGCGCAAGGTCGTGGCCAGCTCGTCGACCGAGTCGGCGGCGATGGCGACACGCGCGGCCAACAGCATCAGCGCCAGAATCAGGAGGAACGCACCTTGACGACTGACCGGGCGGGCGAGGGCTCTGCCCCCGCGCCCCCGCCGGGGAACGGGTTGCTCCCCGGACCCCTCGGAGTTGCATCGGGGAACGGGCCGGCGCCGAGCGCCAGCCCGTTCCCCGATGCGGCGCCGTCCACCGTCCGACGGCGTGGAACTCCGTCGGACGGCGGACCCGGACAACGGCTGCAGCCCGGGCCTCTGGCCCCCGCGGATCCACAACAGAACTTGGTTGTTCCCCTGAACCATAGGCTCGGACGCAGGTTGTATCGATGCCACGTTGCCCATCTCACTCCAAGGCGCGTTTGAGATGATAAGAACCGACCTGTGCGGGTAGATCCTGAGAGAGAAGGGGCCCCGCCGCGGAAGCCAGGATACGCCCGTTCGTAGTGGGCTCGCAGTGCGCGGAACGAAGTGGAGCGCCAAGAGCCCATCTGGCGTGGTGGCGATGTGGCGCGCGGATGGTGTCTTGCCCGGCGGACTGTCGCCGGGACTGCGACACCACTACGAACGGCGCCGTTACCCGTACCTCTTCGGGCGAGGGCGTTTCGGGCAAGGCCGGACTTGCCTGCACGGGTCGATAAGAATTCGGCGCTCTGCCGCCAGGCTCAGGCTGCGATTGGCGTTTCCGGCGGCGGCCGTCCGCCGCCGGAAACGCCAATCGCAATCGGGAGGTCTGGAGGGCCAATGGTCCTCCAGCGGGTTTGGGCAGGGCCCAACTTCTATCATCGTGACAGATCAATGGGATCACCTCTCGAACTCGATCTCGGCGACGAGCGGGACCAGGCCCGTATCGGCGCACTTCGCCGCTTCGTCGCGATTCAGGTACCGCGCGAACCGTGCGGGGTCCGCGGCCGCCCGCGGCACGGTCACGTTCTCGATTGACAGCACCTGCGCGGCACTGTCGTAGCGGTAACACGCCACCTTCTCCGGTGCCGGACCGTCGCCCGCCTCCACAGCGTCCGCGGCCGGCTCGGAATAGGGCCCGACCGCCGCGCCTTGCACCCGCACCCGCCGGATGCTGACCGGGAACTCGAACCCGTGCCGGAAATCCACCCGCCCGCCCGGTTCGGCC
>MHBL01000050.1 GCA_001803235.1 Lentisphaerae bacterium RIFOXYA12_64_32 | reverse complement strand
GCCGTTGGCCTCCACCGCGCCCTGATTAATAAGTTTGGGGGGACTATAAGGGAAGAGGGGGGCCTACGTTTGGCGGGCGAACCCGATTCACCCGTGGCACAAGGCCACGGGGGTCTCACACATGTGCCAGCACACCGTCGTTCCACCCGCGACGCATTACGAGCCGTCGCTTGGGCGTCCGGGCAATTCCCGGGCCGCCGGCTACATTACCGAGTCGCATCACGGTGGCCGTACCGCCATGGCACAGGCGCACGAGGTCCGGCCCTGCTGTTCCGCAGGGCTTCGCCGCGGCAGGTTACGCACCCTTCCGGCTCTGTATGTGAGACGGGTTGTGTGTCGCAATTCGTCGGCGAACGAAGCGAAGAGGAATCTCCTATGTCGAATGACCAAACCATGCCCGACAATTCACCGCCGCAACGCAGCACGTCTCTCGCATTCGTCGCCGCCCTCGCGGCGTGCCTGGCCGTCAGCCAAGTCGTCTTTGCCCAGGACGCTGCCGCGCCGCAAGACCTGGTTCTGGCCAAGGACAAGACCTCGGCATATTCCATTTACGTTGCACCGAATCCGGCCCCGTGCGTCAGCAAGGCTGCCGCCGAACTGCAGCGCATATTCCGCCTCGCCACGGGCGCCGAGCTCCGAATCAGCGACCAACCGACACCGCCCATGATCGCGCTCGGCGAAAACCCCGCCGCCACCGCGGCCGGCATCAACACCGCGGACATCGCCGACGACGGGTTCCGCATCGTCACCAAGAGCACCGATGTCTTCATTCTCGGCAAAGACAGCCCCGCCAACGAGGTCGGCTGGGGCGGGAACGTGAACCGCGGCACACAGTTCGGCGTCTACGAGTTTCTCGAGTCTGTCCTAGGTGTGCGCTGGCTGCTGCCAGGCGCCGCCGGCGAGGACATCCCGTACCACGAAACGCTCACCATGGCACCGCTGAACACCACGCAAAACCCGTCGTTCGCCAGCCGCGCCATGTGGTGCAGAGACCAACCCGAACGGGACTGGCTCGCGCGATTGCGCCTCGGCGGCTGGCGCGTGCAACATGGCCACAATTGGGACTCGTTCCCGCCACGCGCCGTGCTGCGCGAGCACCCGGAATACCTGGCACTGCGCGGCGGCAAACGCTTGGCGGTTCCCGCCGATGACAAGGCCCCCTTTCAGCCGAAATTCTGCACGACCAACCCCGGCCTGGTACAGGCCTTTGCGGACGGCGCGATCGCGTGGCTGGAGAAGAATCCCGCCCAGCGCTTCGTCTCGGCCTCGCCCTCGGACGGCGGCGGCTGGTGCGAGTGCGACGAGTGCAAGAAGTACGTCGTCGCGGCCCCCGACCCGACGTGGGGCGACTTCGGCGGCTGGGGGCACTCCGTGTCGCCTCTCATCACCACGTTCTACAACGATGTCGCACGCCTGGTCGCGGCAAAGCTCCCGGATCGCATTGTCTGCGGGTACGTCTACTACGACTTCACGCACCCGATCGGCGAACCGAAAATGGAACCGAATGTGGCCCTAATGCTCGCACCCCTGCAACAGTACGGGCTGACCCGCTACAAGCCGGAATTGCGCCAGGAGTTCGAGCGCCTGTGCGAGGGCTGGGGCAAGGCGTCGAATCACGTCGGCTATTACGGCGCCTCGACCTGGATGCGCGTCGGCATCGGCGCGCCCATCGGCCCGTCGCTGCCGCTGCTCAAGCACACATTCGCGACGATCGGTAAGAACGGCTTCAAGTCCGTTTACTACTACCACCTGCCAAACGACACGTGTGCCGTACACAACTATCTGGCGGAAAAGCTGATGTGGAACGCCGAGGCGGACGTCGACAAACTCTTCGCCGAGTGGCTCGAACGCGCGTTCGGCCCCGCGGCGCCGCCCATGGCCCGACTCTACACGCTCCTCGACGAGAGGATGGGAGCGTACAAGGAAACCGTCCCGAAAGCCCGGTCCGACTACGAGATGACCTCCGACCTCGCGATGAAGGTCTACCTCGCCAACTTCTGGACCATCGAAGAGTTGTACAAGGATGCCCTGGCCAGGGCGCAAACCGACGTGCAGCGCCAGCGCCTGGAGATGTTCGGCGACAACCTGGTGATCCTGCACCACGTATTCCAGGAAGCCGGCGTGCTCGAGGGCGCGGAGCGCTCGGTGTTCCGCCGCTCGCCCGAGGAGTTCAGGGCCTTCCTCACCGCCAAGAAGGAATGCGATGCGGTCGTCACCATGCGCGAGGCCGGCGAACAGGGCGGCATCACGGGCATCTTCGTCCCGGGCAAGCGGATAATGGCGTTGCCGCGCCTGGACAAAGGCACGCCGCCGCCGCAGATCGACGGACAGCTAAGCGACGCGGCGTGGCGCTTCGCCAGGTCTGCGGAACAGAACGGCGCCGTCGCCGACAAGTTCTCACTCATCGGCGGCAATCAACCCGCCACCAAGCCGACCCAGGTCCTGGCGACCTACGACGACACCGCGCTGTACCTCTCATTCCGCTGTACCGACAACGAGGTCGTGGCCCAGAACCGGAACCGCGACGACAACGGCATCTACGACGACGATTGTGTCGAGTTCTTCTTCAGCGTCGGCGCCGACGATCCCACCTGGTACTGGCACCTGACCGTCAGCCCCACGAATGCCGCCTGGGATGCGCTCACCGTCGACCGCACCCGGATGGACCCGGTCGCGAACATCGAGTGGCAGAGCGCTGCGGCGCAGGGCGAGGGGTATTGGAGCGCCGAGGTGCGTCTGCCCTTCGCGGCCGCAAAGGCGCCTGGCGCGCAACAGGGTCTTACGGGCGCGCCCGTCGGCTCGACCTGGCGCGTCAATCTCACTCGCGAAGACAAGCCGAGCGGCGAAAACAGTTCGTGGAGCCCTGTCGAACGTGGCTTCCTCGACAACCCCGCCGAGTTCGGTCGCTGGTATTTCCCGAGGTAGTTGCCGCACTACCCGTGCGCTCGCCGTTGTCGCGCCCACGCTCGTAGTGGTGTCGCAGTCCCGGCGGCATACCCGCCGGGCAAGACACCATCCCCGCACCTGGGCGCCGCGCCAAACGCCAGATGGGCTCTTGGCCCTCCACTTCGTTCCGGGCGCTGCGAGCCCACTACGAACGCGCACATCCCACGCTTGTAGTGGTGTCGCAGTCCCGGC
>MHBL01000049.1 GCA_001803235.1 Lentisphaerae bacterium RIFOXYA12_64_32 | reverse complement strand
TGTCGCTGCGGAGGTTTCACGGTCTCTGAAGTGATATCTTCGAACTCCGGAGGGCCTTGCGTGACTGAAAAAGTGGTCGCCGACTCTTTTATCGCGACCGACGGGCACACGGCACCTGGGATCAACGCCTTCGCAACGTGCTGGAGCCGCAGCTACCCGGAGGCGGCGCCCACGGCCAGCGCAATCTGGCACCAAGCTTCCTGCCAGGGATAGTGAACGCTGAAGTTCAACAGCACGCGTCGCGCGGATTCTTTCACTTGCACCGCTCGCTTGAAGAGCCGCTCGCGCAGCGTCGCCATCTGCGCCCCGCGAAAGGTTCCCGCGGGCAGCTTCTGCTGGAAGGCTTGCAGCAAGGCCGCCGCCGCCAGCGCCAGCAGCACCCGCAGTTGGTTGGCCGCGAAGCTTTCACAACTGGTCCGGTCCATGCGCAAGTCGCATTTGATTTCCTTGATGCGGTTCTCCATGTCGTGATGACCGTGATACTCCTCAAACACACCGCGCGCACTGCGTCGCAGATTGGTCACCACGTAGCGGTCATTGTCACGGGCCTCCCGGCCCGGATGAACGACCACTTCAGCTTTGTAGACCAGCCGCCGCTGCGAGGACCAGCTTCCGGCTTGGTAGCGGCTCTCGCCGTAAAGGGTCGCTTTCCGCTTCGTGCGGCGTTGCCGCCGCCGAGCCTGTTTCATCAGCTTCATGGAAGCGCGCTGCAACACCGCATTGCTGGCGATGGAAAACACATATTCGATGCCCGCCGCCTCCAGCACTTCCAACAGAAGCGGTCTGCAAAAAGCGCTGTCGGCGCGCATCCGCAGTCGCACCTTCGGGAAATACTCGCGCACCAGCTCGGCCAACCGGCGCAACACGGCCAGCGTGCCATCCAGGGCGTCGGCATTGCCCGGCCGCAATACCGCCGCCACCAGAAACTTCTCGGCTTCCTGGTCAAAGCTGACCGTCACCAGCAATGGCAGGTAACAACTCGTGTCGTAGAAGCCATTGAACACGCTGAACTCCTGCTGGCCATAGGTCGGGTCGCAGGTCGGATCAAAGTCGATGCGGACCAGCCGCGGCGGTCGTTGGCGGCGCTGGCGCTGCTGATAGGCCAACACGCCACGAGCCAGTTGCCCGGCCATCGCCAGCAGCGTGCGAGGCCGCCTCGCGTTCTCAAACCGCGACAACGTGGGCTGCGAAGCGAGAGTCCCCGTCTCCGGCGAACGTTCACAAGCCAGCAACGCCATCGGATCGCGTGCCAGCCGCGCCGCGTCATTGCCATCGGGATAACCGTTGACGATCCCGAAGACTCGCTGCCGAACCAACTCCAGCAGATCATGCTCGACCTTGCCCGCTTGACGGCGATCGTCCATGACCGCCGCCAGCGACTCGGTCAACTTCATCTGCCGGTCGATGGGCAGCAGCAAGACCGAGCCGCCATCGGTGCTCGTGCGCTCACTGGCAAAGGTGGCTACGACGGGCTTGGAATAAATGTCTGGAAACAAGACGGACTGTCGGGCAAACTCAGGCATTGGGAAATCCTTTCTGGATTCATTTCAGCCCTGTGTTTACAGGGTTTCCAGGGGGTTTCCCAATTCTATTTGCTGCCTACACAACTTCTTCA
>MHBL01000048.1 GCA_001803235.1 Lentisphaerae bacterium RIFOXYA12_64_32 | reverse complement strand
CAATGCCTCGAAGCCGGGAGTGATCGGGGTTGCCAGCTCCTGGCTCAACGCTTTCGCGCGCGCGATCACTTCCTGCGGGTCCGAAATGTCGGCCGGGGTGATCTTGTTCATCACGTCGGCGGCCGTGTACCCCAGCATGCGTTCCGCGCCGACATTGAAGATCTGGATGACGCCCTTCTCGTCGGTGGCGATACTCGAGAAATTGGCGCTCTTGAAAATCGCATTCTGCAAAGCTCCCGCTTTGAGCAGAGCCACTTCGGCCCGGTTGCGTTTGCCAACGAAATAGGTTATCACGCTGAGCAGAATGCTGATAGTCAAGGCGATAGCCAAGACGTACCAGGGCTTCGAAGCGTCGTTGGCGTCGTCGAAGGATGGCAGGGAAAAGAACTTCACCGTCCAGACCTGGCCATAGACGGGCAGCGTCACCGTCTGGGCAAAGGTTGGGACGTAAGACGCGGGGAGCTTTTCTGAACTGAGATTTTCGGAGGAAGTGTATGCCAGGTGCGTCGGATCGGTTTTTTTCCCGTCATAGACGGCGATGCCCGTGCACGGGTCGCCACTGCTAACAATGCGATCGAAGAAATCGCAAAACCGGACAGGAACGTAGACATAGCCCAGTAACGTCCGTCGCCGGTCGTCGATGGTTGCCGCAGAAACGTCCGCCGTGTAGATCGGGTGGTACATCAGAAACCCCGGTTGGGCAGACTTACCAGGGACTTCCTCAACGAGAGTAATCAGGCCTGTGACCGTTGTCCGGCCCGCGTCTCTCGCTTCCTCCATGGCGGCCCTTCGCAACGGTTCCGAGAACATGTCGTAGCCGAAGGCCAACAGATTTCGATCAGGGGTTGGTTTCAGATAGAGAGCCGGAACGTATTCCTCTCTATCGCCCGCCGGTTGAACTGTGTAGGAGCTGAAGCCCTCCGCTTGGACACTTCGGACATGGGAGGCCAATTCGGAAAAGGGGACCCGTTTGGCGAACCCGAGACCTTGAACGCCGGGGAAACTCTTTTCCATGTCGAGTTTGGCGACATACTCGCTCCAGATTTCTCGGGTTACCTGAGGGGTCGCAGCAAACAACCCGGCACACCCCAGCACCGTTCTTTGATTTTCGGCCACCCCTTCCTGAATCAGACGCGCCATGAGGGTGACGCCGTTGTGGAAGCGGCCACCGAGGATCTCTTCCTTGTCATGATGAATCGTCTGCCAGAGCCAGACGGAGACGACCGACGAAACGGCGAACACCAACCATGGATGCCCGTGCTTTTCAAATCGTGCAGTACCCATACACCCATCCTCTCAATTCGAAGGCAGGTCGATTGACAGATGTCCTCGCCGGCGCGCGAAGCCCTGAGAACAAACGATCTCCGAGCCTGGAGTAATCGGGGCGGACTTCTCCAGGCTCGATGCTTTGTCACGCGCGACCATAATTTCACCGGGGCCCGCAGAACGACGGAACTTTCGGGTTCGTGACCTTTCGAACATTGCCGTGTAGCTGTTTCGTCAATTGTCCCGCTCGGACCTTGGGTCCATGGTATTCTTCTGGCGCCGCAACTCTAAAGTACGACGGGAAACGCGCCGACGCTATATGGCCAGTGGCCTCACTCCTGCAGGTACTGGAGCCGCTCGATCCTGAGGCGGTTCTGCAACGCGTCACGGTACACCACGGCGAGCAACCTCTTCTCGGCGAGGATGCGGTCCACGTACACATCCTTGCCGCTCGTGTCCTTGCCGACGTCTAGCACGTTGTAGGCAGCCGTCCTGTCCAGCGTCCCGTCGCCATCGCTGTCATAGGCCACCCCCGCCTTGTCCTGGATGGCCTGGGCCGTGACCAGGATGGTGAAGTAGTTCTGGCGCACGGTCATCAGTTCGGCCAAACGTGAGACCGCCGTCTCCTCAACGTCGTCCGACGCCGGGTTGCCCCCCGAGAGTCCGGGCACCCGGGCAAAGCACTCGGCTGGGCTCCGGAACATCACGCCCTGCGCGCGCCGCGCCAACACCGCGTCCGCCGCGGCATCCGCCGACACTGTCGTGGCCCGGGCGAACAGCGCCCGCAGTACGTCGCGCCGCAGGCTGTTGGGATTGACTTTGCCGTATTTCCTGTTCTCCGCTCCAATCTTGAAGAGGTCGAGGATGTGCGCATCGTGGCCCACCTCGTCCGCCAGGACCGCCGACCACAGCCGCAGCGACTGCATCGGCCGACAGGAGTGGACACGCCCCAGCTCGCCGACCCGCACAAGCCCCGCATTCTTCACCTCGACGTCGCAGTACGGCGCCGACGGGTAGGCGACCGTCACTCCGCCAATCCGCGATGGATCGCTGGGATCGCCGACGGCAAGGTATTGCGCGTCCGGCAGCGCTTCCCAGTATGTTGCGAAATCAGCCTGGCTCTGCGGGATCCCGTTGAGGAGCGGGTCGTATGCCGCCAGGTACGCGTAAAACTGCTGGTCCGTGTTGTTCCGCACCTGCTGGCGCCACTGACACAACGACACCGACGCATCCAGCGTCATCGGGCACGAGTCAAGGACCGTTGCCGGCACCGTCGCTGTGCTCAGGACGCTGACGCCGTTCACCGTCAGGCTCCGGATCCTGTACGCCTCGTGGCCTTCGTGGTGGTCAATGCCCTCAATGGTGACTTTGGTCCACGGGGCCATGGTGTATGCCGACGCGTAGGCGAGGCGCCCGGCGTCGGGCGCGGAACCGGTATCCAACGGCACGTTCGTCGTCGTCTCTTCCGTCACGGAGCGGAGCAGAGTCTCACTGGGGCCGCCGTAGTGATGGTCGTCCCCGACCTCCAACGCGTCGAATACGACCGTCGCGCGGATGTCCACCTGGTTGGGGTCAGGCGCGGGCGGCGTACCGGCGAACGGGAAGAAGGCCTGGGCCTTGAGCCTCGACCGGAAGGAGAAGCCCCGGTGCAACGGGTCCGGTTTCATCGTCACGTTGTGACTGTACGTGATGTCGATGCGCCACTGCCCCGAACCGTGCCCTGTCGGGTTGAACAGACGCAACTGCATCTGTTCCGCCTCGACGGTGTACGCCGTGGTGGGCGCGAAATGGGGTCGCTCGCCGTCAAACTCCATGGTCTGGTCCTGATTGTGGCCGCGCATGACGAACATGAGGACCGGTCCGTCGTACACAAAACCGTCCCCGGCTTTCTTCAAGAACGCCTGGTTGATGATCCCTATCGGCGTGTAGATCTCCAAGTCAGGGGGGAGGAGGGACAGACCGCCCACGGCGTGTTCGTAGACGATCTTGGTGGTCACGTCCACCCGCGCCGCCAGCGCCGAGAAACCCCAACCCCGTTCGATCCCCCGCAGGTTGGTCACCCCGACCTCCATCCCCGCCACAAGTTGACCGTCGGCCGTCAGGTACGCCCCCGTCGGCAAAACGTCCGCATCCACGTAGTCGACGATGTTCAAGGCCGTCTGCGCGGCGATGTGCCGGCGTATCTCCGCCACGGAACGCCCGGAACTGGTCTGCCACGCCTGCACCCACGGGGAACTGTCCAGTTCCTTCAGCCACAGGCAATCGTCGTCGCCGGATGCCGCGTCCGGGCCGACGAACAGCCGATAGAGCGCCCCGAGGTCCAGGTTGCCGGACAGGTCCAGGCGCGGTTCGTCCTCGCCCGTGTCCCAGTGGCCGTTGTTGTTGCGGTCGCGCCAGAACGCCTCCACATCGCGACTGAACGGGTGCAGCACTCGGCAGAACTGGTTCATGTCAGCCTGCGAACACTGCAGCGTCCGCGCCACATGATCCATGGAGAACCACGGTCCCCCCGTCGTCATGTGCCCAGCGGTTCCGCCGGCCACGGAGACGGGCCGGAACCGGTCCGGGTCCGGCACGCCGGCATCGCCGAGGCAGATCTCGGAAACCGTGGCCCCCGTCCTAGGCTGACCTGCCGCGCCACCCGCGGTCTCGCCGTCCGCCGCCCCGCCGCTGGACACGCACGGCGTCGGATCCAGTTTCCCCGACTCATCCAGCACCAGGTAGCAGACTCGTCCGATAATGACCGGCGTCTCCACGCCGGCGTCGATACAGCGAATGGAGCGCATGGGGATCCAGCCGACATCTGAATCCAGCGCCGCGACCGGAGTGAACATCCTCGGCCCGATCGTGGTAGCCAACGCCGAAACGATGCCGTGCGTGTCGGCGGCGTTCACGCTGGCCAGGCAGTCTCGCCCCGCCCAAGCGCCAGCCTGGGGTGGGACGTAGAACCGGTCCCCAGGGTACATCTGGCCATCGAAACCATGCTGGAGCACCGCCATGGCCCGCTCCAGGCCGGCATGCGCCAGCAAGCGGCTCCGCACCGCATCAGCCTCCAACGAGGACAGTAAGCGGCTGCTCATGGCCATGGACGCGAACGCGAGCCCGATCACCAGCAGGACGCTCAGCACCCCGAGCGTGACCATCAACGCCGCCCCCCGCTCGCCGGCCATCGTCGCCCGGCGAGCCCAATGGAACGGCGCGGTCCGGCCAACCCCGGGCACTCCCAACCTGGCAGCATACTTGGTTGTCATTGCCATTGCTCCCAACGACTCCAGGCCGGCCTCCAGAGAACCAACAAGAATGCCGACCTGCGCAGCGCGTGATCGGATGGAGTCTGACCCTTTCGCGGTTTTCGTCCTCCACTGGGTTCACCCCAGTGGTGCCGGAGACTGTGTGCCTGCATGAACGTCCCGCCTACATCACCATTCCCCTTCTCCGGGCGGGCCGCCGCGGCGGCCCGCCCGGAGAAGGAAAAATGTCACTGCTTGTCACCTCGTTCAGCCGGCCAATCTCGTTCACCACCGGCGCAAGTCCGGTGGGGTCTGTAATCGCACAGGCCTTCAATAACGTTGACACGTCCGGCACGATATGGTTACGTTCTACCGCGTGTTGGCGCCCAAGAACAGGCGTTTCGTGACGGTCCGTGCCTGAGCCCGCACGAAACCATCCTTCGCTGAGTCGGGGAGGCGCCGCCACAAGTCAAGCGACTTCGAGTCCATGAGCGTCACTGAAAGGCTCACCGCCGCCGGCAATGCGGTCTCCGTTGCGGCCAGGCCGGGGATTGGCTGCATCGCGCCATCCATTCCGTAGCAGGCGATCTCCATGGCCATGACGTTGTCGGTGAGCACCATGTCTGCCGTGGGCGCGTCCAGCCTGTCGCGCAGACCGAACACATGCCAGCCCGTGGTGGAATTGTCTCGGAACGCGCGCCGGAATTGGGTCCCCTCCAATCGGTACGAGACCTCCAGAATGTCGGACGTTGCCCCAGGCCCTGGCGCGCCCGTGGTCACGAACCAGAGCTGGTCCCCAGTCTCCTGGTGGAAGAAGATCAGCCGCTCGGGCGGCGCGTCGCCTTCGGTCATGGCCGCCTGCAGGTCCTCGGTCACCACCGCGAACAGCATGCGGGCCGAGTCGTACACGTCGCCCAGGGCGGCTGTGCCGCGCCACACCCGTTCGGCGTGGCTGTAGAAACGGAACACCAGCACCATAATGAGCACCAGCAGCAGAATCGCAACCATGGTCTCGATGAGGGTGAACGCCCGGCGCCACGCCGCCGGTTTTGCAGTGGGCTGACGCGGCTGACAGTGCGCGAGCCGGCAGTGGCGCGGGACCTCTGGGACCGCGGCAGGGTGCTCGGGGCCGTCTCGGCCCGAGGTTCTCAGCCGGGGATCCGACTTCGCCCAGGCCGCTTCGCCGGACAGGCCGGCCGACGGACCCCGCTTCGGCGCGGGACGCGCCGAGCCACTGCGCACCCCATCACGTCCTTGCCGGGGCAAACCGTACCGCTGCGTGGCTGGACTTACCCGCACAGATAGCAAATTGGCCATGGCGTTCTTCATTCCGGTCGGAACACCTCGATGCGATACAGCGCCGCGCGACGACGTTCACGCGGGATCGTGGCCGGCCAACTGACCTCCAGGTTCAACCCCAGTGCATCCGCGGGCGGCACCGGGTACTCCGTCCAATGCCCGTTCTCGAATCGCCACGACACCACCGCGTCACGCCAGACGCGGCAGGTCGCGAAGAAATCGTTGGCATCGGTGCCGGGAATGCTCTGTTCGATCCTGGCGAAGCCCGGGGTCCCGGCAGACCGCCACAGCGTCAGGTTGCCCACCTTGTCCCATACGGCCCAGTCCGCGGGTTCGCCCGCGCCCGGCTTGGCCGTGGGCAGGACCAGGCCCAGGCCGGTCCAGTTCGCGCCGTTCCCAGCCGGGTTCTTCAGGTTGAGAACGTAGAATTGCAGCAGGCTCTCCGCGGTCTGCGCCGCCAACGTGTGCCCCACCGCGTCACGTTCGGAGTCCAGCCCCACCGGGAACAGCCGCATGACCGCCAACACGCCGACGACCAGGACAACCATGGCCAGAACGACTTCGAGCAGGGTGAACGGCCGCGAACTACGCTCGGACCGCAGGCCGCGCCCGGCAGGATCTCTTGGTTGCGACCCCGACTCACGCCACAGACCAACCCGCATAGGTCGTCTGTCTTCTGGTTTTGGCCTTTCCATCGTAAGCACTATAGGCCGGCGGCAAACCGATTACGATGGGGTAAAACCCTACCATGGCGATGAATCCGGGCAAGCCCCGGAGGGCGAGAATCAGTGTAAGGATACCGAGCGCAGGGGCGCGGCTTTTCGGGCGGGCCACGAGAGGGAACGAGCGGTGTTCTCCCGAATACAACGCTTGCTGCCGCACGCGGCCCGAACAGAGGCGCCGCCTTCACTGACGCATTGCTGGACGGCTATGGAGACTCCTTGACACGGCAGGCATGCGTACCTACTTTAAGGTTACCTGTATAGTCCCCCCCCGGCTGCATCCTGACCGAGGCCGACGTCCCCCGCAAGGCAGGCGCCCGCCATCTCGGCGAATGTGCCATAGCGGATGTGTAGCGATACCACCAAAGGCAATCCCGCGCCATGAACAGCAAAATGCTCGAAAAACTTGACGCGCGGTTCTGCCCTCCGCTCATCCGGCCCCAGATGCTGTGCGTGTACACGCGCCAGTTCGTCGCCATGCTCGATGCCGGCATGTCGATCACGGTAGCCCTGGAAATCCTCGCCGATCAGTGCAGCGGCACGTGGCAGACCCGCGCGGCCGGAAAAGTGTGGAGGAGCATCAAAGAGAACATCGAGGCCGGCGCCACGTTCTCCGAGTGCCTGGAACAGCACCCGCGGTCGTTCAGCCGCATCTACATCGGCATGGTCCGGGCCGCCGAGGCCTGCGGAAAACTGGTCACGGTCCTGGACCAGCTGGCCACTTTCCTGGAGAAGAGTCAGCGCATCCGCAGCCGACTGACCAGCAGCATGATCTACCCGTCAGCGGTCCTGAGCGTCGCCATCGCCGTGATCGTGATCCTGGTCGTGTTCATCGTGCCGCGGTTCGTCGCGATCTTCTCCGACCTGCTCGAGGGCCAACCGCTGCCGGCCCTGACCGCCTTCGTGGTCGACACCAGCCGCAATATGGGGCAGTATTCCTTCCTGGCCTTGATCCTGCTCATCGTCGCGGTGATCGCCGTGCGCTGGGCGCAAAGGTCCGAAGGCGGGCGGCTGTTCGTCGATCAGGTGCTGCTGCACGTGCCGCTGCTGGGCCGGCTTGTGCGCAAAGTCTTGATTGTGCGGTTCGCCTCGACGCTGGCAACGCTCCTGGACTCCGGCTTGCCGGCACTGCAGGCACTCGAAACCCTGCATCGCGCCACGTCCAACGAAGTGATGCGACGGACCATCCTCAAGGTCCGCGACTCCGTCAGCGAGGGCGGGGGATTCACCGAACCGCTGGAGAACTCGGACCTGTTCCCCGTCATCGTGGTGCGCTGGATCAAAGTGGGCGAGAAGACCGCGGCCCTGCCCGAAATGCTCAACCGCCTGGCCACCCAGTACGAGAAGGAAGTGGATCAGATGATCGACGCCCTGATCGCCCTGATCGAACCCGCGATGATCGTCTGCCTGGCCGTCGTGGTGGGGACCATTGTCCTGGCCCTGTTCATGCCGCTGATCACCATCATCGAGAAGATCGGGACGGCGTGAGCGAGGTGTCAGGTGTCAGGTGTCAGGTGTCAGGTGTCAGGTGTCAGGTGTCAGGTGTCAGCGCCTCCCGGGCGGAATGCCGCCCGATCAGGTGCGGACGTTACTCGCTGGCGTCGGAGCGTTCTGGCAGAGTGGCGGGAGCGGCTCGCTCCCGCGGGTGCCGGAGCGAGCCGCTCCGGCCACTTTATTGGGCCCCGTGAGTAACATGGGAGGTGTCAGGTGTCAGGGCAGAACCAGCAACGGAGTGCCTGTGCGGCGGCGACCGTACGTGCCTGATCAGTCTGATCCGTCCGATCAGTCGGATCGGTCGGATCCCCTGACTCCTGAAACCTGACTCCTGAAACCCGAAAGAGGCTTGAGCCAGGAACAACCGGAGGAGTTACTCTCATGCTGAACGTACTTGAACGACTCCTGAACGTCACCGAACTGAGTCAACTCACGCCCGATCTGGTCCGCGAACTTCTTGCCGCCCTGCACGCGGAGCGGTTGGCCATTCACCGCATGGAACCCGACGGCAAAGAGCTGGTCCAGTGCTTCGACTCGACCGGGACAGGCGGTGCGTGTCGCACCCCTGTGTCGCCACTGTCCATCGTTGGGTATGTGGCGGCCACTGGCGAAACCTTGAGCATCGAGGACTGCTATAGCGAGGAAGCACTGCAGAAGATCCACCCCTCGTTGCGGTTCGATTCGACACGGGACCAGGACTCGAGCCGGATCACTCAAGCCGTCATGGCGGTGCCCATTCTGTCGGGGGACGAGCGGCTCGGGGTCCTCGAACTCTGCAACTGCACCAACCGACGGACCGGACTCGTTTTCGCCGACACGGACACCAAACAAGCCCGGGACCTCGCCGAATTCCTGGCCGGGAAACTCGCCACTACGCCGACTACAGAGGCCGGTCCGTTCGCGCCATTGGTCGCCCAAGGCCGAGTGTCCCATGAACAACTCGCGGACCTGAGGAGTGCCACGGCTTCGGGCAAGGTATCCATGGGGCGCCTGCTCACCCTGCACGCCGGGCTCTCGATCAGCGAAGTCGGCGCCTGCCTGGAGGCGTACTACGGTGTCCCGTTCGTCGAATACGACCCCGACCGGAAAGTGGACCCGGCGCTCCTCGACCAACTGAATCGGAACTACCTCGCGCGAGAACGCTGGGTACCGCTGGAGAAAACTCAGGCCAACGCCGTAGTGCTCATCGACGACCCGCGCGACGCGGCGCGGGTCGCCGACATCCAGGAAGTCCTGGGAGTGCCGCACTGCGAATTCCGCGTCGGGCTGATCGAACACATCCTGTATTTCATCCGCCCGGAGATCATCGACCTGGAGCAGGACGCGGCGGGACAGAAGGTCTCGCTCGAGGACCTGCTCGTCAAACTGGAACAGGGCGCGACGGCAAAGACGCAGCGAGGGGATATCCAGTCGGACATCAACGACGAAAATGCGCCGGCGGTGATCCAACTGGTGAACCACCTGATCGGCGAAGCGATCGATTCCGGCGCCTCGGACATCCACGTCGAGCCGCGCGAGGGCACCTCCCCCGCCGTGGTGCGTGTCCGTATCGACGGAGTCTGCCGCCAGATCCTGGAGGTTCCCGCCAGCCGGGTTCGGGCGGTCATCGCCCGCATCAAAGTCATGTCCAGCCTGGATATCACGGAGAACCGCGTTCCCCAGGACGGCAAGATGTCTGTGCGCAAGGAAGGAGCTTTGCACGAACTGCGTGTTGCGGTACTGCCCACTGTCAACGGCGAGGGGGCCGTGTTGCGGATCCTGCCTCGCGGCGGAGCAATGTCGCTGCAGAAACTCTGCATGTCGGAGCGCAACCTGAAGACGCTCGTCGAACTGGTGGACCGGCCGCACGGGATCTTCCTCGTGGTGGGGCCGACCGGGTCCGGCAAGACCACCACCCTGCACGCGGTCCTGGCCCACATCAACACACCGAGCACGAAAATCTGGACTGCCGAGGACCCGGTCGAAATCACCCAACCCGGCCTGCAGCAGGTGCAGATGAATGCGGCGGTCAAACTGGATTTCGCCCGGGCGCTGCGGTCCTTCCTGCGCGCCGACCCGGATGTCATTCTCATCGGCGAAATGCGCGACTACGAAACCGCCCACGCCGGCATCACCGCGTCGCTCACCGGGCACCTGGTCTTCACCACGCTACACACCAACTCGGCGCCGGAAACGATCACCCGTCTGCTCGATATCGGTTTGGACCCGATCAACTTTGCCGACGCCCTGATCGGGGTGCTGGCACAGCGGCTCGTCCGCCGACTCTGCACCCAGTGCCGGCAGCCGTACCAGCCCGACGCTGACGAACTCGAACTGCTCGTCCAGGCCTACGGAGAACAACACTTCTCCGAACTGGGCGTCGTACCCGAGGCCGTCCGTCTCCACCGAGCCGGCGCCGACGGCTGCCCGGCCTGCAACGGGACAGGCTACAAGGGACGCATGGGCGTCCACGAACTGCTCGTGGCCAGCAAGGGCGTCAAGCGCATGGTGGTGTTCCGCAAGCCGGCAGCGGAAATCCAAGAACTGGCCATGCAGGAGGGCATGCGAACCCTGCGGCAGGACGGAGTACAGAAGATCCTGAGCGGCGACCTGGACTTCCAGCAGGTACGCAGGATGACCGTGGAATGAGTCTCTGCGGCGGGAATGGCGGGCCCTGGATTCGGCCTGCACCACTTCTGTCGGCGGTTCGCCCGAAGGCATGCCGTATCTCCACCGCGTAAGCCTGAGTGGGCCCGGCCGAACCCTCCACGCCTCACGCGGCCGGCACCTGCACGGGATCCTCAGGGTCATCTTCGTCCGTCGCCGCCCCGTTCGCGGGACTGCCGTTCCGGCGGAAACTCTCCTTGCTCAACCCCAGGCGCCGCATGCGGTCATAGAGCGAGCGCGTCGTCATCCCGGCGCGGCGTGCGGTCTCGCCCACCCGACCACGAGTCTCAGTCAGCAGTTGCGTCAGATAGACCCTCTCGAAACGGTCCATCGCCATGCGCCGTGCCTCACGCAGCGGTTTCCCGAGCCACTCCGCCGGCAACTCCGGCGCGGACGCGACCGAACCGCCCGCCGCCGCCGCGACCGGCACGTTGGCAGGAGTCTCCTCGACAATGGCGGTCGGCAAGTCCACGGGCCTGATCGTATCACCGCGGCACAGAAGCACCGCGCGCTCCATGATGTTGATCAACTCGCGAACGTTTCCCGGCCAGGAGTGCTTCACCAGCGCCGCGATGGCGCCCGAATCGATGCCCTTGATCGGCTGTCCGGTGTTCACCCGGAAATACTGCAGGTAGTTCTCCACCAGTTCCGGAATGTCCTCGCGCCGATCCCGCAGCGGCGGAATCGTCAACACCACCGCACCCAGCCGGTAGAAGAGGTCCTTGCGGAAACGCCCAGCCTCGATCTCAGCCGTCAGGTTGCGGTTGGTCGCCGCGATGATCCGCACGTCTACGGCAATCAACTGTTCGCCGCCCACCCGGCGAATCTGGCGCCGCTCGAGCACCTGCAGCAACTTCACCTGCAGATGAACCGGCATCTCGCCGATCTCGTCCAGGAAGATGGTGCCCCGGTGCGCCAGTTCGAACTGACCGCGGACGGCGCGGTCCGCACCCGTGAACGCCCCCTTCTCATGCCCGAACAACTCACTCTCCAGCAGGGCTTCGGGCAGCGCACCGCAATTCACCGCGATGAACGAACCGTTGGCACGCGGACTCTCAGAATGAATCGCCCGCGCCAGGTGCTCCTTGCCAACCCCCGTCTCGCCCAGGATCAGCAGCGAGTTGTCCGCACTCACAACCCGGTGCACGGTCTCCATGAATGCATGCATGGCCGGGCTCTGCGACACGAAATCCGACAACCGGATCGGCCGGATCCCCCCACGCTCCGCCCCCAGGCGCGTAACCATGTCCTCTTCGCGGCGCTCCAGGATGTGCTCGATCAACGCCCCCAACGTCTCGTCCGGGACCTCCGACAATGCCACGGCACACGCGCCGGCGGCCAGCAACCGGGCCCGTTCGTAGCCGTTCTCAACATCCCGCAACACCAAGACCTCGGGCCGGTCCGGAAGCTTGCGCAATTCGGTAATCGTCGCCGCCGGCGGCTCCTTCAGCAACGAGTGCGAGATGACAACCAGGTCGCAGTCCTCCAACACGCCGGACGACTTGGCGTCATCAAGGCTGGGGACAGTGGTTACCCACACGCCCGGCTTGCGAAGGAGCCGCGACATCCGCCGCTCCAACACCTTGTTGTCCACCGCAACCAGAGTATGCAGCAGCATGAGATTTCTCCTGACAAAATACGGCAAAACAGAGACTCTACCTCCGGAGGAATCGGATGTCAAACATCCGATTTCATCCCCACCCCATTCCGCGGCAAGCTTGGATATGGGGCATTAATATAATTTATCATGCTCGTTATAAACAGGTTATGTCTCATATTAAAGAGTCCTTCTGGCGCTTGGCATGGTGTTTGCATATTAGACGGGCAACCTGTTCGTATATTCACTGCCTTGGCACCCTTGCGCAGGGGAAAACGTCAGTCCGGACTTGCTGAGCGGTGTAAGACAGGAATGGAGACGCCAGAACGTGTGCACTGGCCGGCCAACCAAGACTAAGGGCGCGCCCAAAAAACAGGGCTGCTGCTCCTGTGGTAGCCGTCCGAAGGCCACACCCGCGTCCCAGACGGTTCAGCCGCTCCCGGTGAGGCCGGCTGACATACGACCGAAGAGATAGGTGAGGTGCAGTGGGTGCCGGGCCGTGCCCGGCGCCAGTAGAGAAACAGTCCAAAAGAAGAAGGAGTCAAGGGAAATGAAGAAACTGACAGTGCTCGCTCTGTTCGTCGCGGTGATGGGTCTGGCCCTGGTCAGCGCGGTCCGTGCTGAGGATGCGAAGGAAGTGACCGTTGTTGGCACCGTGTCCGTGAAGGCTGATGCGGATGGCAAAGTCACGGCGATCGAAGTTGCCGCTGCCGATGCCACCTACAACGTCGTTGTCAATGACAAGAGCGAAGGCTTGGTCGCACTGAAGGGCAAGAAGGTCAGCGTGACCGGCACGGTCCTCGATGCCGACGGCAAGAAGACCCTGACCGTCACCAAGTTCGAAGAGAAGAAGGCTGAGTAAGGACTGCCCGTCTGATCTGGCAGTAGCCTGAAACTTGTAGAGGCCCGCGTTCCCTCACCGGAACGCGGGCCTTTCTTTTCGACCTGTGCAATAGGCGGACTGGGCTCGACACCTTCCGACAGTACCGCGGGCGGCCCCCGCCCGCTTCTGGCTCCGGCAGTACTCCGGGCGGCCCTCCGTACTGTGTGTCAGGCGGGGCCGGGCGGGGGCTGCAACCGGCTCGGGCTCGCTCCACTCGTAGCACAGGTCATCTCCTTGCCTGTACCAGGTGCTACGACAGCGGCGCGGGACGCGCCGAGCCACGGCGCACACCATCGCGCCGGGGTGATTCACCCCCCTGCGCGCCGGAGGGATGCTCCCGCCCGCGCTCGGCGAGGAAGTCGGCCAGGAACTGCGCGGTGTGCGAACCGCGCCGCACCCGGGCAACGTCTTCCGGGCTGCCCTGCGCGACGATCCGGCCGCCGCCGTCCCCACCCTCGGGACCGAGGTCGATGATCCAGTCCGCCTCAGCCATGATGTCGAGGTTGTGCTCGATGATCACCACCGTGTTGCCGGCGTCCACAAGTCGATGCAGAACGCGGATGAGTTTCTCGACATCGGCCATGTGCAGGCCGATCGTCGGTTCATCGAGGAAGTAGAGTGTCCCTCCGCCTGCTCTGCCGCCGCCGGCCGGTGAACCTGGCACCACACTCCGGCCAGCAGGAATCGCCTTGGCCAGCTCGGAAACCAACCGGATCCGCTGCGCCTCGCCGCCGCTCAGCGTCGGACTGGGCTGACCCAAGCACAGGTAACCGAGACCCACATCTTCGAGTAGATGCAACGGCCGATGGATCGTCGAGTGCGACGCGAAGAACTCGGCAGCAGTCTCGACGTTCATCGCCAGCACGTCGGCAATCGTGCGGTCGCGGTACCGCACCGCCAGCGTCTCCGGATTAAAGCGACGGCCCTCGCAGATGTCACAGGCAACACTGACGTCCGGCAGGAAGCTCATCTCGATCGTCTTCCGGCCCTGCCCGTCGCAGGCCTCGCACCGCCCGCCGGCGACGTTGAACGAGAACCGCCCCGGCCCATACCCGCGCATCCGAGCTTCCGGCGTGGCCGCGAACAGGCGCCGGATGTCGTCCCAGAACCCGACGTAGGTCGCCGGACACGACCGCGGCGTACTGCCGATGGGCGACTGGTCCACCTCCAGCACGCGCCGCACGTGCTCGCAGCCCAGGATCGCCGCACAGCCCCGCATTGCCCCGCCCTTCCCCTGGCCGTCCTTCCGCCCCCGGAGCAGACGCTGCAGGTTGGTGTGCAGCACGTCGCGCACCAGAGTGCTCTTGCCGGAACCGCTCACCCCGGTCACGCACACAAGACGCCCAAGGGGGATGCTCACGTTCACCGTCTTCAGGTTGTGCAGATCTGCCTTGACCACCTGGACCACGGGCTGAATCCCAGCGGGCGAGTTCTTGCGTGTCGCGGCCATGACGACCGGGCGCCGCTCGCCCAGCGGATGCCGCAGCGGCTCGCGCAGGCACCGGCCGGTGATCGAGTCCCGGTTCCGCATCACCTGTTTCAAAGTCCCTGTGGCCACGACACGACCGCCGTGCACGCCCGCACCCGGCCCCAAGTCAATGATGTGCTCCGCACGCCGAATGGTCTCCTCGTCGTGCTCGACCACGACCACCGTATTGCCCTTCGCCTCCAGGCAGCGCAGCGCGTCGAGCAGCAGACCATTGTCGCGCGGGTGCAGGCCGATGGTCGGTTCGTCAAGGATGTAGCAGACCCCGCGCAGGTTCGAGCCGAGCTGGGCCGCGAGCCGGATCCGCTGCGCCTCACCGCCGCTGAGGGTCGGTGCCGCCCGGTCCAACGACAGGTACGGCAACCCGACCACCTTCAGAAACGCCAGGCGCGACTGAATCTCAGACACCACATCCCGTGCGATCAACGCCTCCCGTCCCGACAGACGAAGACCCGCAAACTGCTGCTCCGCCGCCTCGACCGAGAAGGCGGCGAAGTCCGCAATCGTGCGATCCTGAAAGCGTACCGCCAGCGCCTCCCGGCACAGACGCGTCCCCTGGCACTCCGGGCATGCCTTCGCTTCGCCCTCCCACCACTCGTTCCAGCAGATCTCCTCCCCCGTCTGCTCAGCATCGAAACCGCGCAGCAGCAACCCCGTGCCGAAACAGGCCGGACACCAGCCGTGCTTCGAGTTATAGGAAAACAGCCGCGGGTCCAATTCGGGAAAACTGCGCCCACACCCCGGGCACGCCCGGCGCGTCGAGAAGATGACCGGGGTGCCGGTCGCAGCACGCGGCCGGCGCGAACCGCTCGGGGGCAGGATCTGCAGCACGCCGCGCCCGAACTCGAGCGCGCGGCGCACGAGTTCGCGCACGTCCCGCTCGGCGGCGGCCGACACGGTGAGATCGCCCACCGGCAGCTCGATATTGTGCTCGACGTACCGGTCCAGGCGCGGCCAGTCCTGCGTCGGCGTCAACGTCCCGTCCAGACGCAACTGCGCGAAGCCTTTCGCGGCCGCCCACTTGGCCAGGTCGGTGTAGTACCCCTTGCGCCCCGTCACCAGGGGCGCCAACACACTCACGCGCTGACTCCGGTACTCGCGCAGGACTTTGGCGACGATCGCGTCGGGCGTCTGCGGCTGGATCGGGACGTTGCAGTCGGGGCAGTGCTGTATCCCGAGTTTCACAAACAGCAACCGCAGGAAGTGATAGACCTCGGTGATCGTCGCCACCGTGCTCTTGCGGCCGCCGCGGCTGGTGCGCTGCTCGATCGCTACGGTGGGCGGCACGCCGACCACCGCGTCCACGTCCGGCCGCGCCGCCGGCTGCACAAACTGCCGCGCATACGCGTTCAACGACTCGAGGTACCGCCGCTGCCCTTCGGCGAACAGGATGTCGAACGCCACTGTGCTCTTGCCGCTGCCGCTGATGCCTGTGATCACGTTGAACCGGTCGCGCGGAATCCGCAGGTCCACGCCCTTGAGGTTGTGTTCCCGCGCATTGTGAATCCGGATCTCCCGTGAGGCGGTTACGCTGCCGGCCGGGCGCGGCTCGCGGGGCCCGGCTTCGCCAGAGCGCTTCGCCGTGGCAAGCCGCTCGCCCGTCGTGGGGGCCGCCGAACTGGGGGCGCCGCACCGCAGCGCCGCACCGGTGTGACTCCGCTCGCAGCACATCAGGTCCGCGACCGTGCCGGCACACACGATCTCACCCCCCGCATCCCCGCCTTCCGGCCCCAGGTCGATGACCCAGTCCGCGGCTCGGATCACGTCGAGGTTGTGCTCGATGACCACCACCGCGTGGCCCTGCCGCAGCAGTTCGCGCAGTGCGCCGAGAAGCCGGGAAATGTCCGCGAAATGCAGCCCGGTGGTGGGTTCGTCAAAAAGGAAAAGCAGGCGCTGCCCTTTCCCCTTGACGGTCTCGACCAGGCGCGCGGCCAGCTTCAGACGCTGCGCCTCGCCGCCACTCAACGTCGGCACCGGTTGCCCGAGCCGGAGGTAATCCAACCCTACGGCGACCAGCGGCCGGAGCGCCCGCGCCACGTCCTTATGCCCCGCAAAGTACGCACACGCCTCGCTGACGGTCATCTCCAGCACGTCCGCAATGCTCCGGCCCCCGTCTAAATGGACTTCGAGCACCTCCGGCCGGAACCGGCTCCCATCGCAGTCCGGGCAGCGAAAGTACACGTCACTCAGGAACTGCATCTCGATGTGCTGGAATCCGTTACCGCTACAGCCCGGGCAGCGGCCGTTGCCCGAGTTGAAACTGAATGTCCCTGGGTGATACCCTCGCTCCCGGGCCAGCGGCGCCGCGGCAAACAGCCGGCGAATGGCATCAAAAGCGCCCACGTAACTGGCCGGGTTCGAGCGTGTCGTCTTGCCGATCGGCGACTGGTCCACGAGCACAACGTCCACGACATGCTCGTGGCCGCGGATCTCCCGGTGCTCGCCGGGGAGGTCTTCCGGCTTGCCCTTGAGCTTGCGCAGCGCATTGAAACACACGTCCTGAACCAGGGTGGATTTTCCCGAACCGCTGACCCCGGTGACGCACACCAGGCGGTCGAGCGGCACGCACACATCGATGTCCTTCAGGTTGTGCGCCCGCGCGCCCAGGATCTCCAGGCACACGGGGGCGCCGCCCCCGTACCCCCGCCGGGAAGGACCATCGGCCCTTCCCGGACCTATCCCGATTTCATCATCCTGCGATTGCGCTGCGCAATCGCAGGATCGACGGCCGTTCGCGGATTCAGCCGGCGGGCCAAGTGACAGGCTCAAGGCTAGCGTCGTCCGCCGGCTGCATCCGCGAACCGTCATCGGGGGGACCGGGGGGACAAGTTCCCCCGGCTTGCCACGCCGAAGCGTCTGCACGAAGGCGGGCGGGGGCGCGGGGGTAGCACCCCCGCCCATCGCCTGGGTACCAACCTGCTTTTCTCCCCGCAGGTATTGCGCGGTCAGGGATCGCCGGGACTTGAGCAACTCCGGCACGCGCCCGAAAAAGACCACCTCGCCGCCGCGCTCGCCGGGGCCGGGCCCGAGGTCCACAACGCGGTCCGCCGCGCGAATCACCTCCGGGTCGTGCTCCACGACCAGGAGCGTGTTGCCGGCGTCACGGAGCCGGTGCAGAACCCGGATCAGCCGCCCCACGTCGCGCGAGTGCAGGCCGATGCTGGGCTCGTCCAGGACGAAAAGCGTATTGACCAGTGACGTGCCCAATGCCGTCGTCAGGTTGATGCGCTGCACCTCGCCGCCGCTCAGCGTCCGCGACTGTCGGTCCAGCGTCAGGTACCCGAGTCCGACCTCGACCAGGTAGTCGAGACGGGCGCGGATTTCGCGCAACAGCATCGTGGTCGCCTCGTCCAGCGGCGCGGGCAGCTTGAGCCCGGCAAAGAACTCACAGCACCGGTCGATCGGCAACAGCATGACGTCGTGCAGGGTCAGCCCCGATCCCGGACCGAGACGCCACAGGAGTGCCTCGGGTTTCAGCCGCGCGCCCTTGCAGACCGGACAGAGCTGGTAGTCCCGGTACCTGGACAGCAGCACGCGGATGTGCATGCGGTAGGACCGTCCCTCGAGCCACTCGAAGAAGCGTTTCACCCCGTACCAGGCCCCGTCCTCCCAGCGCCCCTCGCCGTCAATCACCCAGCGGCGCTGCTCGTCCGTCATGCCGGACCACGGCACATCGGTCGGAATGCCCCGCTGCCGCGCAAACTTGAGCACGTCGTCCTGGCACTCGCGGTAGCTGGCGGTCTGCCACGGCTTGACCGCGCCTTCGGCCAGCGTCCGGCTCGGGTCCGGCACGACCAGCCCGTAGTCCACGCCAATGGTCCGACCAAACCCGCGACAGGTCTCGCAGGCACCGATCGGCGAGTTGAAGGAGAACAGGTTCGGGATCGGGTCGCGATAGGTCAGGTCGCAGTCGGCGCAGTGCAACCCGGTCGAGAACCGCAGCGTCGCCAGGGCCGCGCCACCCGCGTCGAGCCGGTGCACCGTCACCCGCCCCTGCCCGATACGCAGCGCCCTTTCCAGGTCCTCGACCAGCCGCAGCCGCCGCGCGACCGCCAACCGTCCCTTGCTCTGGCAAACCTCCAGCGTCGAGGCCTGTTTGCCCAGAATCCGGGTGTAACCCTGCTTCTCAAGCGCCTGACGGACTTCCATCTCGCTGAAGTTGTAGGGGATGGGAACCGGGAACGTGACCAGCACCTCCGGCTCAGAAGCAGAGCCGCCGGCGCCGCCCGCGCCCCAGGCAGCCAGCACTTGGTCGAACACGCTGTCCGGCGTGTCGCGCCGCACCGGCTTGCCGCAACCGCCGCAGTGCAATTGCGCGCCCCGCGCGAACAGCAATTTGAGGTGATCGTTCAGCTCGGTCATCGTGCCCACCGTCGAGCGCGATGTCCGCACCGGGTTGGTCTGGTCGATGGCGATGGCCGGCGGGATGCCGCTGATGTGGTCGGCCTTCGGCTTGTCCATGCGCTCCAGGAACTGGCGCGCGTACGGCGAGAACGTCTCGACGTACCGGCGCTGCCCCTCGGCGTACACGGTGTCGAACGCCAACGAGGACTTGCCGGAACCGCTCACCCCGGTCACCACGATGAGCTCGTTCAACGGCAGGCGCAGATCAAACCCCTTGAGGTTGTTCTGCCGCGCACCCTGAATGTGAATGGCTTCGTGAGACATACTGACGGGTTTAGGATACCTCAACCGGCAGCCCGGAACCGCAAGATCGGCGCGGCCGGGAGTTGGTGTCATCGGGTGGCCGACTTGGGCGGGGCAGCGGTGAAGGGCGGCCGGGAGAGGAAGGTGGCGGCGCGGGTGTCGCCGAGTTTCTCCGCGGCCTGCAACTGCACGCGCGCCGCCTCGACATCGCCGAGCTTCAACAGCATGTCGGCTAGGCCGATACGCAGTTGGGCGTTGTCGGGATCGGCGACTGCGGCGGCTTGCACGTCCTTCACCGCGTCGTCGCGCTTGCCCGCGGCGGCTTCGAGTTGGGCCCGCGCTACATAGGCTTCGGCCGGCTTCTCGGCGCCCTTGAGCACCGCGTCAATTTCGTCAATGGCGCCGCCGATGTCACGATTCGCGAGTTTGATCTTGGCGCGGGCGAAACGGGCCTCCTTGGCCGTGGGATCAAGGGCAATGGCGGCGGCGGCGTCACTCTCGGCGCCGGGGTTGTCACCACTGCTCTGCCGCAGCAAAGCCCGCGAGCCGAGGGCCTCCGCGGACTTCGGGTCGGCCGCGACGGCGGTGTCGAGATCGGCACGGGCGCCGGCGGCATCGTTCTTCGTAGCCTTGAGGCTGGCCCGCAGGACGAGTGCGGGGGCATAGCGCGGGGCGGCGGCAATGGCTGCCGACACCTGCTGTTCGACCGCGGCGAGGTCGCCCTTCCTGGCTGCGGCGCGGGCGAGCTGCAGCGCCGCGTCGGCCTGCGCGCACGCATCGGGACTGAGCGCCTGGCTGGCTTCCTGAGCCGCCTTCGCCGCGGCAGCGGCTTCGCGGCGGTCCCGTACCTGCGCCGCGCGCTCCTCCCGTTCGGCGGCGCCAAGTTCGGCAGGCGCTGGCACCTGCGGCGCCTTCGTGACATCGATGTCCACGCGCACACGGGATGTCAGTGCCGCACTGTCGAGCAGGCGCACACCCTTGCCTCTGAAATCGCCGATGAAACGGATCACCCCCGGCGCGGATTCCACGACCGTGTCGGTGGTCGACATATCGTTTGTCGGCAGCAGGTAGCCGCCGAAATCGACGCAGAAATAATACTCGGCACCGCCGTCTCGCTTGCGCGAGGCCAGATAGACCGCGCGGCCGGCGCAGAACTTGAGCGACTTGATTCTGGTGTAGACGGGGCCGCGCACGCCGTCGATGGCGACAACGGCCGATTCGCCCTCGGGGCGCTCGATCCAGGCGACATGCTTGGAGTCGGAGCTGAAGGCGACGCAGGAGAACTGCCCGGTGCGGTCGATTCCGGAATCGAAGGGCTCGCTGGTGGCCACCTCTTTGCCGTCGACGATGATCACCGCCTTCTTATCGCGCGTATCCACCGCCGCCCAGCGCGTGCCGTCGGGCGACAAACTGCTCAGCCAGCCGGCATCGCTGAAATTCAACTCGACCGGCTTGCCGTCGAGGATCGCCGCCTTGGTCTTCTTTGCGGGATCACAGGCGCCGTACGCGATCCAGTGCGCGCCCCCGGAACTGAACACGAGGTGATGGTCGGTATCAGCGCTGCTTGCGGGGACGCCGAGGTCGCGGCCGTCCATATAGATGCGCCACAGGCCGGCAGTCTCGGCTTTCCATGTTACGTGCTTGCTGTCGGGCGAAAATGCGAGGGCGCTGACCTTGCCAAAGTCACCCTGCGACTGACCGTCCACGACGACGCGCCCGTGATCGCTGTCGGCGCCCTCGACGTAGGCGAGGCGCCGGCCGTCGGGCGAAACGGTGAGATCGCGACCGGGGTGGGCGAGCGCTGTGGCGTGGTCGCCTTCCATCAGCACCGGTTTGTCGTCCGACTGCACCGCGAGGTAAACCAGTTGATTGTCTCGCCAGCGCAGGTCGCGGATCGTTTTCATCTCTGTGCCGGGTTTGCCGTCCACATACACGGAGGTGCGGCTCACCGTCCCATCGCTGCTGTAAACCGTATACGCGAAATGCTGTCCATCCGGTGAAAATCCGCCGGCAAGCGAAACCATCCCGTCATGCAGCGGACCACGCTGACCATCCACGACGACGGCCGAACCTTCGTCACGAAAATCGGCCTCGTAGGCAAGACGGCGGCCGTCGGCACTGATCCGCAGATCGCTGGTAATATCGGGCACGGCCTCACCGATCTGGCGGCCGTTGAGGTAGGTGGCCCAAGGGTGGAGTTTTCGCTCGGCCAGGCTGTAGTCTTGGATTGCCCCCTTCCGGCGGACGAGCGCGAGGCTGGAGAAATCCGCGGTGTGAGCATTTTCGTGCAGGAGGCCGGAAAAGCCTGCGTTGACCCCGAGCGTGAGCTTGACGCCGTTGAGCCGAGCCTCCCCCGGGCCCACCAGCTCGAGCGGCTGCGGCTGGAAGTCACCGGCGTGGTCGAAATCCGGGTTCTTGCCCAGCACGCCCTCGATGTGTTTGAGGTTGCCTTCGGCCGCAGCACGGTCGGGCGAGTCGGGCGGAAGCGCCGCCAGATAGCGCTGGAAGGCCTCGCGGGCCTCGCCGTAGTGCTGGTCCATCAGCAGCGCTATGCCCAGGTCAAAGGCGTGGTCGCTCTTTTTCGGGTCGAGCGCAATGGCGCGCTTGGCTGCGGCTGCCGCCTCGGCAAAGCGGCCGACTCGCCGCAACACGTCGCCGCGCTGTCCCTCGACCCAGGCACTGGGTTTCCCTGCCTGTTCGGCCCGATCGCAGGCGGCAAGGGCAGCCTGGACGGCGGCGCTGAGCTCGCGGGCGAGCCGGCGATCGTAGTCATAAGGCAGACCCCAGCGGCTGTATCTTTCAGCCGCACGCATCGCCATCTGGACCCGCGTGTAGGCGAGGTTTTCGTAAGTCTTGGTGACGAGAGCCGGCTGCGAACTGCGCTTGAGGACGAAGTCGAGGCCGGCGAGGGCACGGTCATACTGACCAGCCTGGGCCCAGTCGACGGCCGCGACGCGGAGCTCCTGCTCGTTGGTCCAGTCGCCGTTCCACTTCAGTTTGCCCCGTTCGACACACGCCGTCCTGCGCTCTGCGATCACCGCGCAACCGAGGAAATCGAGGACTTTCCGACGCGGGCCAGCTTCACTCTCCAAGGCTTGTGTAAGGCGCGTGTCTGCGTCCTTGGCCTGCTCATCCGTTCGCGCGAGCCAGTCTTTCTCCACGGCGGCGACATCCTCCCCGCGCAGGGTGGCGGCGGTGGCGCGGTCAATGAGCCACGCGGCAAAGGCCTTGTTGCGCAACTGCACCGGCGCGCGAAGATCGAGGAGTTCGGCGGCGGCGGCGGGTGCCGGCCGGCTGGCGAGTGCTTCGCGGATGACGGTGAGCATCCCCTCCTCGTCGCCGGTGCGTTGCCGGTCGAGCGCACGGGCGAGCGCAATGCGCGTGCATTGCGGATCAAGCTCCACGGCGGCGGCAAGGATCTTGTCGGAGTCTGGGTCGGGATCGTGGTTGCCGGCGGCCGCGAGCTCGCGGATGCGGGCGACAGCCCTGGCGGCGTTGGCGTCGGCCAGTTCGCCGGCGAACTGCAGGTCGATATGCTTGCGCCAGTCGGTCGGGGAGGGTGAGCCGTCGTAGGGGGCAAGCCGCACGAGCTCGTCCACGAGGGTGACGAGCTTGAGGGCGTCGTGGCTGCGTCCGCCAAAGAGGTCGGCCTCAAGGCGCTCGGCGGTGTAGCGCTTGCCGTGAAACGTGTCCGCGAGCGACGCCTGCAAGACCGCCGTAAGGGGGTAGGCGGCGACGTTGGGTTTCCCTTGATCGGCGAGCGCCTGCTCCTCGCGCAGGCGGGCAAAAAACTGCCTGGGGTTGGGCAGACCATATTCCAGCGCCGTGCCGAGCATCACGTCCTCGAAGCGAAAATCGGGGGCGTCCGCTGCATCGTCAGTCATGAGGCTGAAAAAATCCTGCCAACCCGGGGCCTGTTTGTCGTCCGGCTCGAGGGCGGCGGCCGCCGCCATGAACGTTGCGGGAGGCGCGTAAATTTCGGGGTTGGGACCGAACGTGCAGTCTTCGCCGGCCTTGTCGGCGCGCCGCGCCTCTTGGCTGGCGTAAGCCCGGCTGGCATGCGGGGCCTCCATCCCGTAGCTTGCCAAGGCGAGGGCGCGAAAGGCCCGCGCGGTGGGCACGGTGGCGAGCGAGCGCGAGGCGAGACGCCAGGCGCGGGCGAAGCGGCCATCGTTTGCTGACGGCCATTCCGCGCAGTAGAGCGCCTCCTCCGCCTGCGCGAGGAGGCTGTCTTTCGCGGCGCTGCGTTCGGCAGCGGCCGCCACGGAATCGTCGGGGGTGAATTTCGCGAGGGATGTGTCGGCCAGCACTTGCGTGTAGAGAACGGCGAAATCCCGGAGCAGCTCGCGGCGCGGCGGCAGGGTGCGCAGTGCAAGCCAGCGCGCGCGCAGGGCGGCGGGAGCGTTGGCGCGGAAAACCTCCTCGGCATCGTCGGCCGCCGTGTCGCGCAGGCGCAGGGTGAGGTCGGCGCGAGGGCCGGCGTCGGTCGCAAGCTCGAGGGCGGCCGTGTAGCCCGCTGTGGCGTCGGAGACGGTGGCGAGCAAGTGCGCGCGGGCGAGCTGGAGATCGAAGCGGTCAGGAGCGAGCAGCAACGCACGGGTGTAGTCGGCGATGGCGGCCGTGACGAACGGCTGCGCATCGCCGGCTGCCTCGGCAGCCGGCGGCGTTGGTGCGGTCGCGGTGGGTTGCGTTGGCGCCGCCGCGGGTTTCGGCTCGGGAAGCTCCACCCAGCCGGCAATGGCGTCAGCCAGCCGTTCGTTGGCTTGGGCGCGGGCGATGTAGGCATCGAGGTAAGGGCGGTGCTTCGCGAGGGCTGCGGAAATCTTCGTGATTCGACCCTTGAGGTCGGCGTCCTGGTCGAGCGGTGGCAACGCGGCGAGCAACGCGGCGACCTCAGCGGGCGGCGGGGGCGGCGTCGGTTTTGCGGCGGTGGGCAACTTCGGCAGGGATCCATCGTCGGTGGAAAGAGGAAATTCGATCGGCGCACGGCCGGCGCGACACAGTTCCTCGACAACCTCCCGGTTGGCCGCCGCGGCCATCGCAGCGTTTACAGCCGGATCGGTTTCATAGCGCTCGCGCTGGAGGGCCGGAAAGGTCTCGAGCTTGGCACGAAACGCGGCGTCTGCCGGGAGTTGCCTGAGCGCGAGCTCAGCCGTGGCCGGAATGGCGGCGGGGTCGCAGAGCCTCAGGTTATCGAGCAGAGCCAGCCATGTGTCGCCGGATGTGGGTGCAAGTCGGACCGCCTGTCGCAGTGCCGCCGACGCTTGGGCGCCAAGTTCGACCCGGATGCGCGCATCAACAAAGAATTCCAGCGAGTGCGCGACGACCTCACCCCAGGCGCGACAAGCTGCCGCGTCGGTGGAGACTTCGGCCGGCTTCAATTTCTTCAGCGCTTCGAGCGCACTCTCCTCTTCTTCCGAGAGTGCAGCCACGACGGCCACCTCGCAGCGCACCTCGAAGTTCGCAGGCTCGCGTTGCAGCACGCCGTTGAGCAATTTGCTCGCTTCTTCGAAATCCCGGGTCTCCTTGAGTGACTGAAGCTCCTGGCGCCAGTCGGCTTTCTTTTCGGCGTCGGGTTCGGCGGCGGCGAACGCCAGTGCGCCCGCCAGCAGGAAGATCCCTGCGCCGGGAAGGATGCAGCGGGGTAGGCGAATTTTGGGGTTCATATCAGCACGAGGGTAGAGTGATAGGTGGGGCAATGCTGCCCAGTCTCCGTCGAACGTGGCCAGGAACGCGACGGCCCAGCCGCCGCGTTCCGTTGCCCGTTCCTGACCCGGTTACTGGCGGCAGCAGGCGGGCGGGCGCGGGATATTGACCCCGCCACTGCCGTGACGGATCGAGTGGGTTGCCGCGACTCCGACCGCCACGCTCATCCGCCCGGCCATCGGCGTCGCGATCGGTTCCTTGCCGTCAAGGACCATGTCGAGGAAGTCATCCGCGATGACCGGGTCGGCGCCGCCGTGCCCGCCCACCGCCGGCTTGATCGTGAGGTGCTGGTCGGCAATGTTCTTCCAGCGCTTCGAGCGGTTCCGGAGCTTCACGATCACGTTGGTGCCGTCGTCGACGTTCTCGATCCGGCCCTCGGTGCCGATGAACGTGTAGTTCCGGCAGTAGTCCGGCGTGTAGTGGCACTGCATGTAGGTGGCGTGGATGCCGTTTTCCATTTCCATCATGATGGTGCTGTTGTCTTCGACGTCGATCTCCTTGCGGAACACGCACTGGTTCATCCGATTCACCTTCCGCGTCGTCTCGTTGTACTGGTACTCGACGCACGTGCGCTTCTCCGCGCACTCGTTGCAGACCAGGTCGTTCGGCTTGTTGCCGCCGTAGTAGTCCAGGCTGCCGAACCCGGACACGCGCTTCGTGTACTGCCCGGTGATCCAGTGAATCATGTCGATGTCGTGCGACGCCTTCTGCAGCAGCAGCCCAGTCGAGTTCTTCGAGTTCCCGTGCCAGTCGTGATAGTACCAGTCGCCGCCAAAGCCGACAAAGTGCCGGCACCACACAACCTTGATCTCGCCGATCACGCCGGAGTCCACCACATCTTTCATGGTGCGGAAGATGTTCATGTAGCGCATATTGAAGCCGATCATGAACTTCTTTCCCGACTTCTTCCACGCCTTGAGCATGCGGTCGCAGCCCTCGGTCGTGATCGCCATCGGCTTTTCGCAGAACACGTGCTTCCCGGCCGCCAACGCCGCGCAGGCGTACTCCTCGTGCGTGAAGTCCGGACTGCACACCGCGACCGCATCGATGTCGTCGCGGGCGATCAGTTCGCGGTAGTCCAAGGTCGTAAACGCGTCCTTGTTGACTTCCGCCTTGAACGCGTCAAGCGCGTCCTGCTTCACATCCGCGCCAGCCACCAGCACCGACCGGCCACCGTCGGGCTTGTGCCACTGCCGCGCCAGACCACCGCGCCCGGTCACACCAATCACACCCACCCGAATCTGTGTCGTTTTCTTCATGCTTGTATTGCTCCTGCTGCCAAGGCTGACTGCGGGTCTATCTGGGCACCGGTTCTCCCGTGCCGAGCCCCGGCGCGGAACCGGAAACGAATACCATAGCTTGCGGGGGTGGAAAGGGAAGGCCCCAGACGAAGCGCCTCGGGGCAACAGGCCAGAGCCGGAGCAACTGCCCAGCCCCGACACATACGGCGACCATGGTGGTTTGACCCAAAAACATCCACCCGGAAACTTGACAACCCAACGACCGCACGACAAATTCCGTACTGGTGTTTTCACGAGTAAGGTTCCCGGTCTTGGGATTACCGGTCCCCGGCCGACAGCTTTCGTACCAGATACAGGGGACCAGGTGTTTTCTCCCTGCATTGGGAGGGCCACCGAGAGCAGGAAGTTCGCGCCATGGCTGAACTCAGGGAGTTGGTGGCCACCACAGGCCGCGTCCCTTATCAACAGCTCCTCGCGTTGCTGCGAACCTGCTCACCCACGGAGTTCACGCGCCAGGCGAAACATCCGCTGCTGGTTGGACACAAGCTGTACCAGGGCGAACTGGTGCCACGCCAGACGATGAAGACGGGCACCATGCGCTTCAACATCGTCCAGATCCAGGAAGAAATGGCCCGCCAGAAGCTTGCCCTCGAGGAGGCACGAAACGAGGAACCTGCGGCAGCCAGCCAGGAAGACAGCGTGGCACAGGCTATCTTCGTTCTGCGGAAGAAGCTTCCCTCCAAGACGCTTCCCAACATATTCACCATCGGCCGCGCGAGCGAAAACGACATCGTGATCGCCGACTATGCCGTCTCGAAGGCGCACGCACATGTCACCGTCTCCTTCAACTCGTACACCATCACCGACCTCAGCTCGACCAACGGCACGACCATCGAGAACCAGCCCGTCCAGCCCAACACACCCGCGCAACTGGCCGCAGGCACGACCATCCGCTTTGGGCGCCTCGGGTTCGTATTCATGCGACCCGTCGACCTCTACACCGCCCTGATGGCCAAACTGCACCCCGCATGACGTGCAGGGGTGTCGCCGTCGCGTCGCGTTGACCGTGCCAGACCCTCCGCGCGCCAAGTGCTGGTCGAAACGTTCAACACCCAAAACGCAACATCCAACATCCAATGGGGGAGGCAAGCGGTCGAATCGTTCGCCTGTCGATCCGTCACGCATGGGAGAACACGTACTCACACACCCACTCACCCCCATTCACCGCATCTTCCCCACCGGCGCCAGGTAGAGCACGAACTCCTCGTCGCCGTCCAAACGCAGCAGTGCGTCAACCGCCTCCTGGTCGTAAGCGCCGATAGCGCACGTGCCGGCACCAGGCTGACTTCATCGGTCAGCCAGCAATCAGGTCAAGCATCGGGCACGGGCACGGGCACGGAACCGGAGCCACTATGGGATGGCTGTGGTTTCTTGAAACAGCCCTGACGCCCCCCCGTCGCACCTTGCCGTATGCCGTGGGGAGACGCATATTATCAGAGGGTGATGCAGATTGCCCGTGCCCGTGGTGTCAGTTCAGTAAAGATGAGACAAGAGAACTCAGCGAAAAAGAGGTGCGCATGAAGAAGGGATTCACCCTGATTGAGCTGCTGGTGGTGATTGCGATCATTGCCATCCTGGCGGGGATGCTGCTGCCGGCGTTGAGCCAAGCGAGAGAGAAGGCGCGTCGGATCAACTGCGCGGGCAACCTGAAACAGATCGGGTTGTCTCTGCGCCTGTACTCCGGCGACTTCGGCGAGAATTTCCCGAACAACAACAACGAGACCGGGTTGAACCTTCTGTGCGCGCAGAGCTATCTGGTGAGCATGAAGATCTACACGTGCCCGAGCACGACCACCGGCGAAGCGTCGGCCTCCATTCTGTCGTCAGCGACGTTGGATTATGTCTACCGCGGCGGGTGGTCTGAGCAGCAGTGCGGGACGGCCACGGGCCTCGCGTTGGATATGCGAAACACGTCGTCGAACCACACGAACTTCGGGAGTGTGCTCTTCGGCGACGCCCACGTGAAGGGCTTTGCCGGTTCCCAGTGGAGCAGCAAGGACAATACGCACAACACAGGCGGTTGGCCGGACGATCCGCACACTTGACCGCGGCAGTGTGGCGGATGGGCGCTGCTTGATGTCCACGGCCTTGCCGGTCTCCGTACGAGCGGGACCGCGACGCCCCCCGCGCGTCGTCAGGACTTGTTGCCGGTCGCCTTCTGCTGCCCAGCGTCCGGCGCGACCGCCGTATCGGCGAGAACCGTCTCGGCGCTGGCAGGCCCGCCGTCGGACTCTGTCGCTGCAGTGATCGCCGTCGCCGTAGGACACGCCGCCGGACCCTCTGTGGCCTTGCCGCAGGCCTGGCGAATCGCGTTCCCCGCCTCTTCACGCTTCGACAGGTCCATCGGAATCGTCCGCTGGATGGAATCGTCCGGCTGCTCCTTGAGCGGGACATTGCCGATCACGTAGAGGAACGGGAAGTTCTCGCGAAGGTACTTCTCGAGGGAGACGACCGTCGGCCCATACCCCTTGTGGTAAATGAAGTACTCCAGGTCATGGGCCAGCTTGGCCGTGCTGTCGTAACGCTCCGCTTGGTCAAGCGCCAGCATCCGCCGCATAATACCCCTCAAGTCCGGATTCACGGTCTTCGGCAACAGTTCCCAGTTCAGCCATCCCTCCTGCGCCGTGGCAATCACCTCGGCACCGTCGCGAAACCGGGCCTTCTCCAGAGCCAGCAGCTCAAAAAGCACCAACCCCAGCGAATAGATGTCCGACCGAAAGTCCACCGGCTGCCGTTGTGCCTGCTCGGGCGACATGTAGTACAACTTGCCCACCAGACTGCGCTCCTGCAGCGGAATGATATTGTTCGCCGCCTTCGCGATCCCGAAGTCCCCGAGTTTCGGTAACCCCTCGGTGGTGATCATGATGTTGTTCGGGCAGACATCCCGGTGCACAATGTTCAGCGGCATGCCCTTGCGATCCTGCCGCGAATGGGCGTAGGCCAGCCCGCGCGCGATCCGGCTGGTGATGAATACGGCCAGTTCCGTCGGCACCGGTTGACTGGAGGCCACGTGAAAACGGATAAAGTCGTGCAACGATAACCCGTTGACGTACTCCATCACGATGAAGTATGCCCCCTGCGCATGCCCCAACTGGTAAATCTGCACGATGTTCTCATGCACCAGGTCGGCAACCAGCTTGCCCTCACCGATGAACATGTCGATGAACTGGTGGTGCTTGCAGAGAGTGGGCAGGATGGTCTTGATGGCCACTTTCTTGGCAAACCCATGCGCGCCCAACTGCGTGGCCTCGTAGACCGTGCCCATGCCGCCCTTGCTGATCTCGCGGTCAATGCGACACGTGTAGCGATCGTTGATTTCGCTCTGCATGACGCCTGCTCAGTCCCTATGCGTAAACAGTGTACCACGCACCCGCCAGCCAGACTCCCCGGATCGCCCTGCCCGAGTTAACTATACGCGACTCCCAAGCGCAAATCAAGGCTCTCTGCCCCCACCCCAGGGCTGTTTCAAGATCCGGCGCCGCGTCTCGGAAGGCCACGCCTCCGCGCACACC
>MHBL01000047.1 GCA_001803235.1 Lentisphaerae bacterium RIFOXYA12_64_32 | reverse complement strand
GGCCGTCACCGCCCGCGATGTGGCGGGCAACGTAGCGAACGCCTCGCTCGCGTTCACCATCGACCTGACGCCGCCGGCCATCTCGAACCTCGCCCCCGCGGACGGCGGTGAGGTCGAGGGCCTCACCCCGACCATCACTGCGGACTTCGCGGACGCACTGGCTGGCATCGACCAAGCCAGCGTCACCCTGACCGTCGACGGCGTCGACGTAACCGCGCAGGCCACCGTCGATGCGTCCGTTGTGTCCTTTTCGTCCGTTCTCCCCATGGCGCCCGGCGACCACACCGTCAGCCTCACCGTATTCGACCAGGCCGGGAACGAGGCCGGCGCAGTCTGGGGCTTCTCCATCGCCGAACCGCTGGCTATCGCCAGCATCGACCCGGCGCACGGCACGACCGAAGGCGGCACGTGGGTCGACGTCTACGGCAGCGGCTTCACACCCGAGAGTGACGTGCGCTTCGGTGGCACGTCGGCCGACGAGGTCAAGTTCTACAGCAGTTCGAAGCTGGTCGCGGTCGCCCCGGCGCACGGCGCGGGGCTCGTCGACGTCACCGTCGCCAACCCGGACGCGACCGCGTTCACGCTCGACAACGCGTTCGAGTACCTCGAGCGCCTTACGTTCAACATCGACATCGCCGGCGGGCCGAACGCGACCCGGAGCAATGTCCAGGAGTACGACGTGCTCTACGGCAACACTGTGCCCACGGTCAGCGGCACGTTCGCCGGCGGCAAGCCGCCCTACCAGCTCGACGTCACGTACTACAGCGACCAGGGCACAACCGTCGTCATCCCGGTCGATGGCAACGCATTCAGCGCGGACATCGACTTGCTCGAAGGTTTCCACTACGTGTTCGTCCTGGGCGCGGACTCGACCGGAGACGTGACCTGGACCGCGTTCTACTACATCAAAGACACCACCGGTCCGGCCGCGCCGGGCTCAATCCACGCCTACCCGACGCCGGACGGCACGGGCGCGACCGTGCTTTGGCCGCCGTCCCCGTCCATGGACGCTGTCGAGTACGAACTGAACATCCGTTCCTGGTCCGACGCGACCGGCGAAGGCAGTGTGGTTTCGACCAAGACCGTGAAGCTCGGCGACGTCCCGTTTGGCAAGGCTGACGTCTCGGGGCTGACGACCGGCGAGCGCTACACCGCCCGCGTCACGCCCATCGACCGGTCCGGCAACCGCGGCGCCGAATCAGACCGCTGCATCTTCCAGGCGCTCGAATTCTTCGACCTGCACGACACCAAGAAGGCCGTGCAGCAGAAACGGATCGCACTCGAGGGCATCCCGCAAGCCCTGGGTTGGAGCGGCGCGTTCAGCACCCTCGCAGAACTGCAGGAACTGCGGACCGCCATCGAGTGGTTCAATAACCGCAGCGTCGAGGACCGATCGGCTTCAAGTCCTCAACTGTCCGTGGTGGTGGGACGGGATGAATGGGGCTATGAAGGTCACCTGCTCGATACGCATTGGCCGGGCATTTCCGTGCCAAGTGCGCCATGGTCGGCGCTTCCGGGCTATGTGACCTCAACGGCAGTAACCGAGGTGTCCACGGAGGCGGCGAGAGTTTCGACCTGGCAAGCGGCAACGGGCAACGAATATGAGGTGGTGGCCGAGGAGGGGTGGGTCCGAGTCTGCGACAGTTACAGTACCGAAAGCTGGAGCGACCTATGGAGCCGTGTCCAGTTGGGGGCGGAGATCCCCATGCTTCCGGAGAGGTGGGGGGAAGAACCTAACGGTTCCTTCGGTTTCGGTGGCTATGGAGTCTACAATGGAGACTGGTGGCTAGAGGTTCGCAACTACCGAGCGCGCAGGGTGCTGCAATTCGCGTCACCTCCTGGCGTGTCGCAGTTCTTCTGGACCGACTCTGGAGCAATCGGGCCCGGCGGAACGGCCGTCAGGGTCTACCCGTACGGCCAAGTCGTCCAATGGGCTGACCCACAGAACAGCCCGTATTGGTCCATGTCATCCGGCGGAGACGGCGTAGGCAGGGCTACATGGAACATCTACAAGAACACCGGCCGCGCCTTCACCAAAGTCGGCGTCGTCATCGCGCCCGACGCCGAGTACGTCAACGCCGGCGCCGCGGTCGGTGTCGATGCGGTCGTGATCTACAAGTGCGCCGGCTGGGGTGCGGGCAATGGCACGCAGGAGCCCTGGGAACCGACCGATGTCGGCGCGCCCGGCGGCTTTCGTGACACGGGCGCGAAGAACGGCGCCTACGACCTGGGCGAAACCTTTAGCGACACGAACGGCAATGGCGTGCGCGACCTGGCCGAAGCCTTTTCCGACTCGAACGGCAACGGCGTTTGGGATCCCAGCGAATGGCTCGACGACCGGAACCACAACGACGTGTGGGACGACACCGAGCCCTACACCGACGAGGACGCCGTGTTCTGCTACATCCCGACGCCTATCCAGTGCGGCGACCAGAACGCGTTCGTCTGCAACCAGGGCGGCTCGATCTTCGTCGGGTTCGACCCGGGCACCTACACCCTCACCACACCCCAGGGCGGCAGCGGCAAGATCAACGTTCTCGGCGTCAATATCGAGTTCACCGACACCGCCAACACCACCCTCAACTGGCAGGACGAAGACCTCTACGGCGGCCTCACCCCGGTCAACGACGCCCTGAACCCGGACATGTCCACCGTCAAGCTGAGCGCCATCCTGCCGCCCGACGTCACGGGCACGTTCACCATCCGCACCGGCCCGGACATCGAACTGTGGAAAGGCGGCGCCCTGTTCCTCGCCGCCAACTCCGCGGTAACCGGCCTGTCCGAATCCCAAGTCACCACCGGCAACTTCCAGGTCAGAGGCATCTCCGTCACCGCCGAGTCCGGCATTACGCTCGAATTCTGGCCCGACGGCGCCAGCGCGGCGCAGTATGCGGATTACGTCAAGGTGTGGACGGTGCAGGTGGCGATCGAGAACGTCACCACCACATCGACTGGCAGTCCGCTCCACGTTCTCGAAACGATCCAGATCGCCGCGAAGGAATGGCTCTCGGGCCTGCCCGCCAACTTCAACGTCGGCAAAGACAAGTTGGTGGACTCCATCGGCGCCGTGGTCTGGTCCAAGTGCCCGTATCTGGTCGTCAAAGCGCTGAACGTCACCGGCGCGGGTGCAGACTTCAGCGCTGCCGACAGTCTCACCCCTGCGACAGCCGATCCTCAAGGCGGACTGCGGAAGTTCCAGTTCGTTAGCCAACGCCTCCCGGGACAGAACAATCGTGAGGGGTGGACATCGGCCAGCGACGCCGGCCAGATCGCGCTCAAGATCGAGGCCGATACCGCCGTCAGCAGCGCGACGGGAACAAACGTCTCGACGTCCACGCCCAAGGACGAGGGCAAGAGGGATACCGCGAAGGTGGTGTCGGTGGAATGGGTTGGCGTCGATGCGGGCGACGGCAACACAAACCTCTCCCACGACAATCCAGCGACGCATGGGGGAGGCTATCGGATATTCCCAGACAAGAACACCGTCACGGGGCCCCTGCACGATAGAGTGAAGGCAAAAGCGACCCTGAGTGAGACCATACCGGCCGGAGTGACCTTCAACGTCTCTTTCCTCGTGTTCGATATGGACGACCCGACCCAGAACGGGGCCGCGAACCCGGTCGACACTACTGACACTGCCACGGCTTTCAATGGCGGCGACAACCGGAACGCATCTCCTGGCATACTGCCGGCCGGCCCCAGGTCGGTTTCGGTCCCGGGAGCAAGCAATTCCGTCGAGATCGAGTACCAGATATTCTCCAGGCAGCCAGGAAACAACTGGCGGGTCGCCGCGTTCTGCTCCGGCGTCTCGGCAGACCAAGTTGTCGTGGATGCGAGTGCCGCAAAGAAGGGGCTCGACCTGAAGTTCCAGGATACCGGTACCGAAGTCCCGACACAGAACAAGACCGAACTTCTCACCGCGTGGCGGAAACTGCACGTGGAGCGCGACTCCATGGCGGCCATGCCCGCAACCGGCCCCGAAAGCAACTGGACTACAGGCAGCGTCACTGGCGTGGAGAGTTTCGGAGGAGTCGCGACGAAGGTACTTGTAAGCAGAACTTTGCGCGACGGCTCACCCGACTTGAGCGATGATCCTCCCAAGCACGGTCGCTTCGAAAACGGAACGATCATGATTGGCAGTGGCTCGGGCACTCCCGGGCCTACCACGACGGCGGGATTGCTTGGGAACGGCGACAACTTCGTGAAGCAGGACTCCGGAATCGATATCCCGTTCAAGGTGACCAGAGACACGCTGCCGGACAGAACTGGCAAAGTCATCGAGGCGAACAGCGCCTACGGAAGGTTCAAACTCAGCACTTACGTGTCCAGTGCGTACGCGGGCGGGACGCTCAACGTGTGCGGCGTGCCGATGACCATCAAGGACGTGTTCCCGACTTCGAGCGAGGTCACCGTCACGGCGTTCGCGGACATCCCGTTCAGACTCACCGACGACGATAGCGCCGTCCTTCCCGAAATGCCTGACTGCGCTCTGCTGCAACCCAAGTTCGAGTCTGCTTTTGTGCTTCCCGTTATCGACGGCGGGACCGACCCCAACAACAACAAGGACACGGTCGCTTTCACCTTGAATGTCACCGACTACGCCGCGGAAGTGATCAAGCCCGGGGCCTTCGAATCCAGGTCGGCGAGAGGCGACGGCGATTTCTGGATTGCATACGTCATGATGGCATACCAGGGAGGACCCACCGGGGACGGGGATCCGGACGACGAACCGGCCCCCCTTCTGCTGGGGGTGGCGCCGGCCTTCAGCTACGCATTTGTGTTCCGCGAGACACACCGGGACTACTTCTCAGGCGAGAGTGCAGCCAACCGGTTGGAGTTGCTGCGCAGGACGGTTGTTCACGAGATTGGCCACGAGTTCGGCATCCGCGATGAAACCGGTGGCCTTTACAGGTATTCCGAACTTAACGACCCGACGAAGAACCCGCAGTTCACCCGCGAGCACATTCGGATAATTCGGGAGTCGGTTCAAGGACCTAGTAACTGAGGAAGGGACGCCCACATGCGAGCGAGAAAGGTCAAGGTACTGTGCCAGGCATTGGCGTTTGCATTCACCGTAGGAAGTGCGGTGTCGTTCTCCGGGGCGGAGGAAGCCACTCGGTTGCCACTCTGCCTCCGTCTGGAGCTATTCCGAACCGACGTAATCCCCTATGAGCCCCTACTGGTAACGTGCGAGATACAGAACCTCTCCAAAGACCAAGCCGTGAAGGTGAACTGGGACAGCGGTCTCTACGTCTGGGTGGAGTACCGGGCGAGCACAGGCTGGGAGACGCTGCACCCGCGCGACTTGGCGCCTAATAGGATCCCCCCCCCGCCCGTGACCCTTGCCCCCGGGAAATCCCTGAGCGTGCACAAGTCGCTCCTGCCGATTGCGTGGCGACAGGGTCAGCCGCCAGTCTTTACCCCCGGGAAATGGCTACTCCGGGCCTTTTTCAGATTGCAGGACGACACTGAGCTTCGTTCCGAGCCCATCACCCTGAACGTGATCGCCCCTGAAGGACTCCATGAGTATGACGCCTACTGGCGTCTGTGCCAGAGTGTTCGTCCGAAGCCGAATTTCGATTCCTTGGCCCTCTACCTCGTCCCTCGGAGCGAAATCGGGGACCCGTATCCTCAGAAGCTCGAAGCTCAGATCAGGGAGATGATGCGGAATTTCGTCGCCAGCTTCCCGGAGAGTCGCTACTCGACCTACTTCCGGTACACCTTCGTCGCGCTCCAGAACAAGTCCTACACCCCGGATGAAGTTGCGATCTGCGATGAATACCGCGAGCATCTCCTGAAAGATCCCGATTCATCGTTGAACTTCCCGGAATACATGCGACCGGTCTTCGCCCCCGCCAAGTAGGCCGGTAGTAACAGCATAGGGGCCGCGGCGAGCGGGGACGTACTTGTGGAAGTCATTTGTTGGTCGAAATTTACATGTCTATAGCTATTATATATTAGCCTTCTTTGTGATTATTCCTATGGCGTCACGGGAGTGGCTGCGCTGGGGGAGACGGGCCGTTCGCCGAGTTCCTCGGC
>MHBL01000046.1 GCA_001803235.1 Lentisphaerae bacterium RIFOXYA12_64_32 | reverse complement strand
AGAGGAGAAGCGCTGGCGTTGTAGCCAGTGAACCTGATTCACCTGTGGCACAAGGCCACAGGGGTCTCCCAATCGGGGTACCTGAGCCGTTACCTTCCCTGAAACCTGACACCCGAAACCTGAAACCTCTCACACGCAACCGCCGCGCAACGCCATGCCCATGATGGTGTAGACAAGCTTGGCGACGACAAAGTCCGAGGCCGGGAATCCGGGGACGGGTGCCAGTTCGACAACATCGAACCCGACCAGTTCGCGCCCCCGCAGTACAGCACCGAGCAGATCCACGGCCTGGTACCAGTTCAGCCCACCCGGTTCCGGGGTCCCGGTGGAAGGGACCAGCGACGGATCAAAAGCGTCGACGTCAAACGTGACGTAAATGCGGTGCGGGAAACCGGGCGGCAGGACCCGCCTGGGGAGCGAACGCCGGTGTGCGAGGTCCCCTGCATCAAGGAAACCTACCCTGTGCTGTCGCCGCAGGTCTGAGTCTTTGCCGGTGCCGCTGCGGACCCCGATCTGGAACAACGGCAACCCGAGTTCGAGGATCCGGTGCATGACGCAGGCGTGACTGTACGGCGTGCCATCATACTCGTGCCACAGATCGGAGTGCGCGTCAAACTGCACGATCCCGACGTCGGGGACCGCCGTCTTGAGCGCGCGCGCCGCTGCGAGGGTCACCGTGTGCTCGCCGCCGAGCATGACCGGGATCCGCTTTTCACACAGGATGGCGGCCCAGCGCGTCTCAATGCGCCGCAAGGCGCCTTCGCTCCCCGCCCCGCGCAAGTCAACGGCACGATCGGTGAATATCCCGACCTCCGCAGGCGTGGACTCGCCGTCGAACGGCTCAACCTTTGTCGACGCCTCCAGAATGGCCCGGGGCCCGCGGCACGTGCCTTTGCCGTAGGAAACGGTTTCTTCCAGCGGCGCCGGCAAGATGTGGAAACGCGCCCCGGCGCGGTCGCTCAACGGCGGCGCCAGGTTCAGGAAGTTCGGGGACCGGAGGTTAGTCTTCAAAGTAGGTATAACCTCTCAAGCCGGTCTCGTAGGCGTCCATGATTTCACGGCGATCGGCAGGGGTGATCTCACCCCGCTGCACGGCCTTCTCTGCGGTGGTCCGGACCTGGCTGATAAGGTCCTTCGGATCGTACTCGACGTAAGATAGGACATCCGCCACGGAGTCACCGACGATTTCGCGGTGGAACTCGATGTTGCCGTTGGCTCCCACGCGAACGCTGACCACGTTGGTGTCGCCGAGCAGATTGTGCAGGTCCCCGAGCGTCTCCTGATAGGCGCCCACCAGGAACGCACCCAGGATGTAGGGGGTCTTTCCGGGTTCGTGCAGCGTCAGCGTGGGCTTCACGTCGTGCAGATCGATGAACTTGTCGATCTTGCCGTCACAGTCACAGGTGATGTCGGCAAGTGTGGCGTTACGGGTCGGCCGCTCGTTGAGGCGATGGATCGGCATGATGGGGAAGAGCTGGCCGATGGCCCACGCGTCGGGCAGCGACTGGAAGACGCTGAAATTGCAGTAGTACACGTCGGAAATGGCCACCTCGAGATTCTCGATCTCGTCCGGCACGTACTTCATCTCACGACTTTCGCGGGCAATGCGCCGGGCCACGTCCCAGAAAATCTCTTCGGCCGTGGCACGTTCGCGCAGGGACAGCCCCTCGTGCAGGAACAACGAGCGGATCTCGTCGCGGTAGAAGGTCGCGTCATGAAACGCTTCTTGCACGTTCTTGTTGCTCAGCGAGTTGCGCACCACCAGAAGATTCTTGAGCAGTTCGTGCGCGTCCGGCGGCAGGGACTCCGGGATGCGGCCTACCCCCGCCGTGCTGACGTCCAGCACGTCGAACAACAAGACCGAGTGGTGCGACACCGTCGCCCGACCGGATTCGCTGATGATGGTCGGGTGCTGGAGCCCCGCCTCGTTGATCATCGTCATGACCACTTCCAGGATGTCGGCGCAGTATTCGGCAATGGTGTAGTTGCTGCTGCTCGGGAAATTGGTGTGCGACCCGTCGTAGTCCACGGCCAGACCGCCGCCGATGTTCAGAAGTCCCATCGGGGCACCCTCCCTGACCAGACCGATGTAGAAGCGGGTCGCCTCCCGGGCCGCGGCACGGATGCTGCGGATGTTGGGGATTTGGGACCCCAAATGGTAGTGCAGCATGTGCAGGCAGTTCAGCATGTTGTGCTCTTTGAGTGTGTCCACCACCTCAACGATCTCCGAGGTGGTCAGACCGAAGAAACTGCGATCGCCGCCAGACTCGGTCCACATACCGCCGACACGGCTGGAAAGCTTGACGCGGATACCCAGTCGCGGCGAGAGGTTCAAGCGCTTGGCGCAGGCAATGATGTCCGGCAGTTCGTTGGTCATCTCCAGCACCAGAATAGGGTTCAGCCCCATCTTCTGTGCGTACAGGGCCAGCGTGATGAACTCCTCGTCCTTGTACCCGTTGCACACCAGGAAGGCTTCGGGATCATCGAGACTGGCCAGAGCGGCAACCAACTCCGCTTTACTGCCCACTTCCAGCCCATGGTGGTAGCAGCCGCCGACGCGCACGATCTCCTCGACCACCTGCTGTTGCTGATTAACCTTGATCGGATACACACCGCGGTACTTGCCCTGGTACCCGGCATCGCGCATGGCAGAGGCAAAGGATTCATTGAGCAACTTGAGACGCGATTCGAGGATGTCGCCGAAACGCAGCAACACCGGCAATCCGAGCCCGCGCTGCCGCAAACCCGCAACGATATCCGTCAGGCTGACAGAGACATCGCTGCCGGCGCCCTTGGGCCGGACAATGACCTCTCCCTTGGCGGAGATATCGAAGTAGCCGGTGGCCCAATCGTGAATGCCGTACAACTCGGCCGACTTCGCACACGTCCAGCGCTCGAGCACTTCGGAGTCCATGGCTTCGTTGACCCTCTGGATGCGCACACCCGTAACAGCAGAACACTTTGCAGGTGATGGAACGGTCCCCCGAAGCCCTGCCCGACCTGGCGGCAGCGACTCCGCCCAAGCTCCGGTCCCGTTCGGTCACCTTTCCGTTGCTTAAGATACCCGGTATTGGAGCAAGTCCAACGGCAAGAACCGTCGATCCGGGATGGTTTTCGCGTTTACAGCCGCTTGATTTTCGGGAAACGCGCCTCAAGTTGAACGCCTCATCGTGTCCGGAAGACGTATTACCGCTTCGGGCACCCGCGAACTGGAAAGGGCCAAACCATCAATACTGCAGACAACAAGAAAGTTCCGCGTTACTCGCTGCTGAAGGCGCTCCTGGCGTGGGTCGTCGTCATTGCGGCCGGTGCGGCTGCACTTGAGTACACCGGCCCGTGGAAAGGATGGTTCGAACGCGTCACTCACCGCGAACCGGCTCAGACGCAGGTGGTGGCCGAGGCGCCAAGCCCTGTCACAACGGCGGATCTGCCGCCGCCGCCCGACGAAAACTCCCTGCAGCTCGAGGAGTCGGCCAACGCTGTCCCCAAGGAACCGGAAAAAACACCACTCGAGAAGGAGTTCGAAGAACTGTACGAGATGTTCCTGGCCAAACTGCCCAAGCCGAAAATCGGCGAAAAATACCGGCTCTACCTCCGCGACCGGACCACGGTGGACGGACGCCTCGCAGCGGTCAGCCCCGGCAAAGTGGAGATGATGCTCGAGTACGGAACCATGGCATATGCGGTCAACCAAATCACCCGAAAGACGGTCAGCCAGCTTTTCCCCGAGCGTGCGGCCAAGTGGATGGCTTTGAAGGAATTGCGTCGTCGACACCAGCCCCAGACGCAACCCGTCGAGCACGCGGTGGCGAAGCCGGGAACTCGCCCTGCCGGAAGTGGACCGCCGCAAAGTCCGCCAGAGGAGGATGAACTGACCTATGACCCAACCGAACCGTTGAAGTACGACCCGACGCCCGCGCCCACTCCGGAACGCCTCGCCGCTGTGGTCAAAGAGTTCGGCGGCTGGATGACGTATCAGCACCGACGGGTTGGCGGCAAGATCGCGGACAAGGTTTACGCCAAGCAGCAGGGGTCAGCCTGCGTTCTATACCTGGTCCTGAATCCCCTGTTCTCGAAGCAGGACTACGAGTTGCGTTTCCAACTCGCCGAAGGATTGCAGAAGTTCTGGGCCTTCCGCTGTGAAGGTGCCGGCGTCTGCGGGGTCCCGAGTGCGCACATGGTCCTGCTGGACGCCAGCGGCCGGATCGTCGGCGGCTCCACCACGGAAGACAGCTCAGACGTCTGGGTGATCAAAGACGCCGGGCGCGCCGTGGCCAAACGTAAGTAAGCCGACCCGCGAAAGTCCGGGAGAAATTGCGACGGCCAAGAAGAACCCTGCATCTGGGTGGGGCAAGCGTCGGAAACGAGGCAAGCATCGACGGACGAAGCGTCAACGGACCGAGAGAACCGCGGCGCCTGACTTAGGGCTTTTCGTCTTCTTCTTCGTCGCCCCAGTCCTCTTCCGCTTCCCAATTCTCCTCCTCCGCCCACTCCTGACCGTCATCGATGACCTCGAAATCGGCCATCGTGAACAAGAGTTCCCCCGAGTCGCTCGGCTCGACGGCGCCGGACGCCTCGACCTTCTCGTCCATGTGACGCATCAACTGCCGGATCGCGGCCTTTGAGCGTATGACGAAGTCCTTGTCGTCGTTCGTGGTGATGGCAACGGCAATCACATCATCGTTGGCATCCCAGTCCCACGGGGCAACAATGCCATTGATCGTAACCTTCTTGCCGTCCTTGCCGTCCTTGCCGGCACCACTTCCAGAGTTGCCCTCTTTCTTCTTCGCTGCGCTCATTGCTCTTTACCTCTACCCTCGTCCTTTGGCAGTCATTTGGCTCAACTGAATCCCAACTCCGGAACGGAACCCAACGAGCCGAACCGGGAGCAAGTAACGTGCGCTTAATATATCGCAAGATACGTCGGATGTCTCGGGCTTGAGACGACGAAGAAGCAGAAAAAACAAAGGAGGCAGGGTGATATGCCCTGCCTCCTCCATGTCAAAACACGACAAAAGCAAACAAGGCCGCTGTTACTCGGCGCGCTTCTTGCCTTTCCTTGCGCCCTTCTCTTTGGCTTTGCCCTCGTCGACCTTCTTCTCTTCGCCGCCACCCGCAGCCGGTGCAACTCCTTCGCCACCAGCATCTGCAGCCGGGCCGCCTTCCTCAAACTTGAAGATCTGCAGAATGAAGCCCTTCTTGTCGTCACCCTCCATCTTAAACTTACCCTTGCCCGTGATGGTCACTGTCTTGCCAATGTACTGGGAGAAATCCAAGGCCTCACCCGCTGCATTCTTCGCATTGGGCGGCAGAACGTACATAATCCCGTCAGCGTCCGTCAGAATGTAGTGCTTGACGCCATCCTTCTCCTTGCCCTTCTCGCCTTCTGCCGGGAGTTTCTCCTGGATCGACCCGGTCACAACCATTTCCTGCCCGGCCTTGCCTCCGCCTGCACGTTCCCTCTTCCCGCCTTCCTTGGCCTTGCCTTCAGCGTAACTGGAGTTAACAAAAATGACCATCACTGCACAACCAAGCACAGCCATGAACAGCGTTCTCATCGGACCCATTCCTTTCTTTCTTCTGTACTCTTGGGGTCAGTACTCTTGGGGTCACCCTTATCGCTTGCTTCAGGCGCGAGTGCCGGTGGACCTGACCCCGCCAGGGCGGACGCTCGCGCCCGTATTCTTGAGTTGGGGTCAATATACGCTGTGATTGGCTAATATTCTCATTCTCGCGCCGCGCCTTGCTGGAACCGCGGAACCAGGGCCGAATCGGTCGACACCAGCCCAGTACCCCCGAGAAGCGTCTGAGAGGGCGACCGGCTTGCTGTGGAAACGCCCGGTGAGCCGCAGAGAGAACCCCGGTGAGGCAGATGAACTAACACCCGCTACATTTTCACCACGATACGACTCTTGCTGCCAGGTGTAAGACGGATGAAATACGGACTGTACACCATCATGAGACGCCTCAGAGCACGGAATATTCACACCCTGTTTCGGCCAGCGACGGCCACGGACATTGCCCTCGATTCGCCTGCGCCGCGGGCTCCACCCGACGGGGTTGAAGCGGCTCGGCACTGAGCGATGGAAATTCTGGCACCCATAGGCGTTTGACTTTTCGCCGTACGGTGTCATTTTATGTGTTCTTTGTTATCTCGGATCAGGACGGGAGCCGTACGGCGCGCATCGCCACCGCCCTTCGGTCTCGACACCAAGGCTGCGGTCTGACGGCCAGGCGTTACCCGGCACTGTAGACCGTCTCAACTCGGAGGATGTAAACTCGCAATGCCAATCAGTTCTTCAGCAAAAAAGCGTCTTCGGCAGAGCGAAAAGCGGCGGATTCAGAACCGGACCCGGAAGTCCCGGCTCAAGACCGTCGAAAAACGTTTTCTGGCCGCGATTACCGAAAAGAAAAATGACGCCGCCCTCCTGGCATTGAACAATTGCTTCTCTGAGTTCGACAAGGCGGCCAAGGTCGGCATCATTCACGCGAACCAGGCGAATCGTAAGAAGGCCCGGCTCACGGCGAAAATGAAGGCGTTCGCCCAAGCCCAGGGCGCTGCCCCGTCTGTCCAAGAAACCCCGGCTTCTGTTTGACGTCTCTGCCGGTTTCTTGCTCCCCCGTCCCTTCCCACGTCTGAAACCTGTGCCAGGGAAGGGACGAGCGGCGAGCATGGGGCGCAGTGAAATACCTGCCTTGCCTTGTTCTCTCTCTCCTTGCGTCCGCGGGATTGGACCGATTGCGTTGGGTTCCACTACACCCCCGCCACGCTCATCCCTGCAGGACAAGCGCTACGACTGCCTCGGAGGCACGTTGCCGGTTGCCGGCGACGCCGGCACAAGCAGCCCCCGGATGCCGGGTGCGATCGCGTGCCGCGAGGCGCGCAAGAGCCATTTGAACACCCAGTTGTTGTAGGTGTGCCGGTCCGCGTCCGGGCCAACGGGGTCGTCCGCAGGCGACTGCCAGACCCACGTGAACACGCGGTGACGGCCAGCCGTGAGATGACACGGCTGCATCATCAACAACCCCTCACCCAACGCCTCCCCCGTCGAACGTCCGGCCACACGCCGACCGTCAATGAAGATTGGCCCGGCGTCGTCCATGGTCAGCAGCGACAGGTAGTCCCCCTCCTGCGCCACGTCAATCTCCGTGTAGAGGAAGATGCTCTTGCCGCTCGACTGGCCATAGGCCATCTCGAAATTGAGGCGCCGGTATCGGTCATACCCATTGGCCGGGTACCGGCTCCAACCATCCGCCAGTTCCGCCGGTTGCAGGTCTGTCTGGCGCATCAGGGCATCGCAGCGTGGCTGACCGGACGTGAGCGGCCCGGTGGTCCACCAGTCGAACTGGACACCGAGGAACACCGTCCCCACCGCAGCGGTCTTGCCGTTGACGACGAACTCCGCACGCGCCTCGACCTCGCCGGCGACGGCGTTTGGCGGCACGCGCACCAGGAACGTGCTCCGCGCCACCGGCACCCCGGGCGCGAACACCGCGTCCGCCTCGTTGCCCTCGAGCACCTCAAACGGCGGCGGAACCGTCAGCTTGACCCGCCCCTGGCGCACCCCCTCGGTATTCCGGCGCACCCACACCGTCAGCTTCTGCGTCGTGCCGCGCAACTGATGCTGCATCTCCGCTGTGAAACTCAACGAACTGGGCAACGACGCGTCGAACAGCGGGCTCAGCGGCGGCGGGTTTTCAAGGTTGAACTTCTCCTCTGCCGGCAGAACGACAAACTTGTCGACGAACACCCCGTCCTCGAACGCCATCAGGTCGAACGTGTGCCGGCCCGCCGTCAGGTGGATGCCAGGCGACGCCAGTTGCCAGTGCCAAGTCCTGAACACATCCTCCGAGTCGGAAAACATACCGATCTCATTGCCGTCAATCTGCATCCCGGTCGAGTTGCCGCACTTGTTCTCCAGCCAACACCGCAGCCAGACCTGGTAGTTGCCGTCCTTCTCGAGAGCGAACGTGAACCGGCCGGTGCCGATGTCGACCGTCGAGTTCTCGCGCTGCAGCCAGCTCATGAACCCGCCTGCGCCCTCGGCCAGGTACAGGCACTCGACCCCGTCGTGCACGTCGATCTCGAAATTCGGGCGAATGTCGAACGCCCACTCCGCCTCGACCGTAAACCGAGTCAGCAGCTCTGACGAGTCAATCGCGCCTGCCGCAACTCCGGACGGACTCACCCAGTCTTCCGCCGCATAGCCGCGCATCGCGCCGTCAATCGCCGTCAGACTGGCAATCGCGAAGCTCCGCGCCCGCTCCGACCCGGAACGCAACAACGCCAGGAACCGTTCCCGGAGCGGCCGCGCCAACTCCGTCGCAGCGGTCGCCGGCCGCAATGGCTCAAGCTGCTGCTCGGGATCCCTTTCGAGCAGGTCCAAGACCCAGCCGACAACAGACGAGTCTCCGTGCTGCACCAGCGTCTGGACGTACGCCCGGGTCAGCTCCGGGTGCGAGTGCCTGAACTCGGGATCCGCCAACTCCGCGGCAGCGCGTTCCGCCCACCGCTTCCAGTCGTCCCCCGCGCCGGACAAGAGGTACTCCAAGGCCCTGGCGCGCACATCCGGTTCCGGGGCAGAAACCAGCACCGCAGCATCCGCGCTCAGACGCGCACGCACATCCGGTCGACGGTTCAGCGCCTCGACGGCAGCAATCCGGACCGCCGGACTCTTGTCCCGCAGCAAGACCCGCAGCGAAGCCCGCACACGCCACGCCCGCTTCAGGCAGACCGTCCGGCAGATCTCCAACCGCGCCCGCTCGTTGCCGGTCAGGATCGTCCACTCCGGCGTCCACGTAATCCGCCAGAACAGAAGCCCGATCACGGCCACGCCGACCAGCACGGTCAGCGCAGACACCCAGCGGCCCCAGCGTTGTTGTTTTGAAGTCACTCCTCTGTACCCACCTTGCCATTCCCGGCGACGCCCAACGGCGAACCATTGAACGCGGGTTCTCCATAACCCGCGCGCTTGGGCAATAGCCGTTCACTCTTCCCCCCAGGTTGCGGAGAACCGGGGGGCCACGTCAGCGGCTCCCGAGCGGAATACCGCCCGGTCATATCAAGCTGTTACTCCGGCGTTTCCGTTTGAGTCCCGCTCCCGCCCGCTGGGCGGGACGGAAGTGGCAGCGACGCTTCAGCGAGCGGGCGCATGGCGTTGCCATCCGCACACGTGTCGACAGGCGGAGAAAGACGCCACAACGCAAACATCCCCGCCGCCGGGAACATGGGAGACGCCCCTGCCTGGCCCGCGGTTCCCTCTCACCTTCTCAGCGCTCGCCGGGGGTCACCGCGTCAGCAGCACGGTGGCGATCTCCCACCGACGCAGTGTCAGCGTCAGTGCACGGTCAGCCAGTTTCACCTTTTCTTTCACCGGTTCCAGGTTGAAGTCCGTGCGGACCGCGCGGGAAAACGCGCACGGCAGTTCGACGCGCACCTTGGCCGTCTCGCCCTTCGACTCGTAGACGCGCAGAACGAACCCGCCTGGGACCTCATGGAACGCGGACAACCGCACGGACTCCGGCGTCACCTGCAGCCCGGACACTGCCGGCGCCGCGCGCTTGCCGCGCGCGCCCAGCGGCTTCACCACCTGCAACGGCAACCGCACCCGGTCCGATGCCCCGCACAGGTCCGCCGCTTTCCAGTCGCCGTCATGGAACACCAGCCGATGCCGGAACTCGTGCCAGCCCAGCGCCAGGCGGTCCTTGGTCACCCACGCCTCCCAGCCCGACTCCGCATCGTTCAGGGGAGTGAACAGGATGTGCCGCAGCCGACCAGTCGCCGGATCGTAGGTCCAGTACTTGTCGCCGTCGACGGTGATCAGCGCCACGCCGCGCTTGCCGTCGGAGACCGAGGCCCAGCTCCGGGCCCAGAACTGATGGTCGCGGTGCCGCTCGATGTTCTGGAAACCTTCGGGCAAGGTGCTGGCGTAAACCTCGTCCTCGAGGTTGCGCGGCTCGACGCCGAACGGAATGTCGACGTCAAGTTTACCACGGAACGGCAGGTCGAAGCACAGGGCGAAGAACCCATTTGCACCGGGGCAGAACACGCGGGTCACAAAATCGATGTACCGCGCGTCCTTGTCCACAATCACGTCCTGCCGCACGCGCTGACCGTGGAAGGCGCACTCCCAGCGGTACACCCAACGACACGGCCCGGCCAGCACCCACTTGCCCTGCCCGGTCTGCCCCGACAGTTCGCCCGTGATCGGCCCGACGTGCAGAACACCCGGCCCCATTTCGTGCAGCCGGCAGTCGCCGATGCACGACGCCAGCGGCGCACGCCACTTCAGCCCGCTCGCCAGGTCCATGACCTCCTGCAGACCGCGCCCGCCAACGCGCAACCGCAGAGCACCGTTCTCCAGTGTATCCTTTGGCGGCGGCGCAGGCCGCTCCGCCACGGGTGCATCGCCCACGCGGTACACGGCGCAGCCCAAGGCCGGGACCTGCGCCGCGAACACCAACGGCGCCTCGACAATGCGACCGCCCCAGGACTCGCCCACCAGTTCGCCGAGCTGTAGCGCGACCTCGTTGCCATCCGCGTCCCACACCCGGTGCCCGCCCACATCCAGCCGCGGCTGCACCCATGGCACTTCAACGAGTTCGTCGCGCGGATACGGCAGCGGATTGAACAGCACCAATGGCCGCCCGGTCTCGGCGCACGTGCGGCCGGTGCCGAACAGCACCGTGACCGCCTTGGCTGTCTCTTCGCGGAGTTCGCGCAACGTGTTTCGCGCCTTGGAGTTGAGCCACTCCCAGTCCTTCTCGAAAATCCACTGCAGCGCGTGCGACGCCGCACGCACCACTTCAACCCAAAGCGCCTCGAGCCGTGCGCAGTCCGCAACACCCTTGCCGCCCTGCAACCGCGCCAGGGCGCAGGCCCGTTCCGCGATCACCGCGGCTGCGTCCAGTTCCTGCCGCAGCCGCCACAGGCCGCGCCGGCCGTGCCAGCCGCTGTTGTAGGCCACGTCGACCTGGTCGATCACGCCATCCCAGACCGGCAGCTTCTCCTTCTCGATACGCGCCCGAAACTCGTTCGGCGTCGCCAAGACCATCCGGCTCGCCTCACGCTCGTTCCAGAGCCGCACCAGCTCAATGATCGGCAGCACCTTGTCGGTCACACAACTCCGCAGCGGCCGCACGTCGTCCATGCCCTGCGACACCCACCATGTCTTCGCGTGCGAGCACTCCATGGCGCGGAACAGCTCCGTCGCGAAGAGCCGCGCGACCGTCTCCTCCCAGCTCGCCTCCATGTCCTCGGGCATCTTGCACCCGGCCACATCGTCCGGTACGGACGCCGTTGAGACCAGCCCGCCGTACGTGCCGCGCGAGGTGATGAGCTCGGTGCCGTCCAGTCCGCGCCAGATGAACTCGCGCGGGATCTTCAGGTAGTTGAACGCCGAGTCGGAGCGCCAGCCGCGGTACAGCCGCGCCCCCGCCAGCCGCACCACCTGCGGCATCTGGCTGTGCCCGATCGCCACGTCAGGACAGGCCATGACGCTCAGGTCCGCCTTGGGCGCGAACTCGCGGTAGCGCCGCCGGCCCAGGATCATGTTGCGCAGGAACGTCTCGTCCGCGCAGGTCGCCGGACGCGGACTGGTGAGCGTGAACGCCTTCACGCCCATCTGCCCGGAGTTCAGACGCTTGCGCAACTCCTCGATGCGGTCCGGGCAGCGTTCGAGGAACGGCTCGATGTGATCGATCCACGGTTCCACGCAGAACCGGAACTCGGGACACTCGCGCATAAGGTCGAGCGCCTCGGCCGTGCTCACCGCGTACCGCTCCTCGTGCCACTCACGGTGGTGCGTCCACGCAAAGTCCGGGTGGTTGTACGGAATAATGCAGAACACGCCGCCCGCCGCCTGCCGACGCAACACCTTCGGGTCTGCTGACATGGTATGGGTACTCCCTTTCGGGGTGCAGCCAAACTTCACGGCACGCCAGACAATACCCGACACTGGCCGCGGAAGCAAGTGAGGGAGTCTGCGCACCGCACGGCGTCAGCGCCCCCCGGACGGCAGGCTGCCCGGCCATATCAAGCTGTTACTCTAGGGTTTCCGTCTGAGTACCGCCTTTCAGGCGGAAGTGGCAGCGACGCTTCAGCGAGCGGGCGCACGGCGCGGCCACACACACACGTGCCGACACGCAGAGAGAGACACCGCAACCCGAACATCCCCGCCGCGAGTAACATGGCGCCCCACGACTTCAAACTCGCGTCTTCTGGTCATCCTTGCACCGGAAGCAAGCGACCCAGTTTCGTGTGTCGAGTGTCGGGTGCAGCGGGGGCTCTGGACTTCGACGTTCGATGTTCAATGTTCGATGTTGGACGTTCGTTTGGGTTCCAGCTACGCCGGCTTAGGAGCGGCTCCCGGGCGGGCGCCGCCCGGGAACCGCTGACGCATTATCGGTGAGGCGACGGCCAGGTTTGACTATCGTGAACTGATCCTGGTCCACACCTAGTTCGAGAGCGAGCGGGAAACGGACTTCCCGCGGCGCATGTGCGAGTACCACTGCCAGTTGTTCCTGCGCCATCGCCAGCCGATCCTGCCCATTGCCCTGTTCAGCGACGACGGGAATGGCGCGAGCGGTTGCCGGACGGCTACAACCTGGAGGTCGCCGGCGAGACGTACCTGGCGTTCCGTTACCACCTGATCCGGCTGCAGGACTTCGACGCCCGCACCTATCTCCGGTCTGACAATCCGCTGGCCTTTGCCCTGGCCGCGAAAATGAAGTACAGTAAGAGAGATTTGGTTCGCATGAAGGCGGACTTCCTGCGGATGATCTCCGGCTGTCGGGTGAACGCAGCGCGGCGGAGTCTGTTGGTCGATTTCGTCGAGACCTACGCGCCGCTGGACGCGCAGCAGGAACGCCGTTTCGAGAGCATCATCGAGGCCGACAAGAAATACGCAAAGGTGAGCAAAATGATCACCGTCTACGAGAAACGCGGCATGCAGAAGGGCATGCAGAAGGGCATGGTCCAGGCCAAGCGCGACGCCCTGTTGATGCAGATGCGCCGGAAGTTCCGGTTCGTCGATGCAGGGG
>MHBL01000045.1 GCA_001803235.1 Lentisphaerae bacterium RIFOXYA12_64_32 | reverse complement strand
CACGCCGGCGGCGAATGCGAACGGCCTGGCGACAGTATCGGTGACGCTGACGGACGACGCGACGGCGGGCGGCGCGGCGCTGACGACCGCGGCGCAGACATTTACGATCACGGTGACGGCGGTGAACGACCCGCCCGTTCTGACCGCGACCGATGTCCTGCGGCTCCCGCCAGGCAACGACACGGGCAGCATCGGTCTTGGCACTGACGAGACGGAACTGCTCCGCGTGACCGATGTGGACAACACTCCCGAGACGCAGGTGACGTTGACTCTGACCACGGCGCCGACCAAAGGCACGCTCACGGACCAGAGCGGCGCCGCGGTGCTGCAAGGCGCCGTGCTGACGTTCGCCCAATTCCCGCTCACGTACCATGTCAACCCCGGAGAGACTCGGATCGAGTCCATGCAGTTCGAGGCGGCGGATCCGACCGACGTCGGCGCCCCCGGTACGCTGCGGGTCTTGATCGCCGCGCGGACCATGGCCATCACGCTGCAGCAAGGCTGGAATCTGATTTCCCTGCCGCTCGCGCCGGACCCGACCGACCCAGCGGAACTCTTGCGAGATCCGCAGACCGGCTTGCCCTGCTGTCTCGGAGCAGTGTGGCACTGGGATGCGGTGGCGCAGCGGTTGGCCCAGACGACGACAATGGCCGAAAAACTGGGGTACTGGGTGTACTGCCCCAGTGCGCCGAGTCAACCGCTGAACCTGGACGGTTTCACTCCCGACACCTCATCCCAGGTGCTCGAGGCAGGCTGGAACCTGACCGGCCCCACCGGTGTCGGTACATCCTGCCCTCTGCCGCGGCAGGACAACGGCGCGCTCTTCCCCTACGGTTCGATCTGGCACTGGAACGGAACCGTCTACGTGCCGCCGCCCGGCGACGTGTTCAATGCCGGCGTCGCCTACTGGGTGCGCTCGGCGCGCATCCAGACCATCCATGTCGAACTGAGCGAGTAAGGGCCCACCGGCCAGGACACGCCTTGTGAAGCGACGGCAGCGGACCGCCGTGTCCAGACGTAGGAAAGGCAGACACTGGACACGGGCGTCCGCGCCCGTTGTCGCCGTGGGTGCGTTCGGGAGCAGAGCCCGCGGTCGCGCCAGGCCGGGCGCACCACCGCGGGTGCATGGTAGGGTTTCACCCCATATCATGGTAGGGTTTCACCCCATATCATGGTAGGGTTTCACCCCATACCACGCGGTCCGGCCAAGTCCTATAGTGATTGCAGTGACAAGACCACAAGATTCAAACTCAAGACTGGCGACCGCCAGATTTGGGAGGGGCAACCGTAATCGGAACCGAACGGCATCGGGTTCGTTGGCAGGCAAACGCACGGCAGCGACCGGAGCCGCTTCGATAGGGGCAACCGACAAACCAAATGAGACTTGAGATTAAGGAATCAGAAAATGAGCAACGTATATGAAGATACGCTCCAACAAGAGAAAGGGACAGGTCCGATGAATGCACACGACTTGCGGGCACTTGGAGTGAAGGGACGGAAACAGATCCTCATGGGCCTGATCCTGGCGGCGGGCGCGATCTTCCCGCACGGAGCATTGTTCGCGGCAGGTCCGGTGGCGCCCGACTTGGGCTCGACTACCCATTTCACGATTCTAGCCGGCGCCGCGGTCACCAACCCAGTTACTGACGGTTTCATTACTGGGGATGTTGGGTTGAGTCCGGCCACCGGGGCTAGCCAACACATACCCCCAGTTCAGGTGATCGGGACAATCTATGAGGTCGATGCCGCTGGGACTCAAGCGACAAATGTAGTGCCTAATGCTGGCCCCCTGTTAACCACTGCCAAGAACGATCTGACCACGGCGTACAACTACTGCCGCGACCTGACACCCGTGCCTACGGGGGATCACCTGAATCCCAATGGCGGAAATCTCGCTGGGCTGAACCTCGCCCCGGGCCTCTATAAATTCACGGCTACGGCCTTGATAACCGGAGGGAACGTCACGCTCACGGGCAGTGCGGACGATGTCTGGATCTTTCAGATAGGATCCAATTTCAACGTTGGCACCGGGATGAAAGTCCTTCTGGCTGGCGGTGCACGGGCAAAGAACGTTTTCTGGCAAGTAACCACTGAGGCGACTCTTGACACCACCTCCGTCGTCGAGGGGACCATCCTTGCCGGCCAATCCATCACGATGAATACCGGCAGCACGCTGAACGGCAGAGCATTGGCGTTCACTGGCCAGGTTGCCTTCGGCAGTGGCCCCACCGGCGGCGGCGCCAATCTGCCGGACCACGCCGTGGCCACTGACCTGGATGCCGACGACAGCGGCCTTACCCTTGGCGCGGACTACGCGAAGACGTTCACCCCAGGCAGTGCTGCCGTGGCGATGAGCGATCCATTGGATGCCACGGTCACGGACAGCAGTTACCCGGACATGGTCTCGCTCACCATCACCGGCGACGGCATTCTCGACGGCGCTGACGAGATTGTCACCCTTGGCGGCGTGCCTTATCCCCAGAACGCGGACAAGAGCGCGACGGCGATCAAGGGCGCGACCACCTTCCGGATCGCTTTTGTCACCTTGACCAAGGTCTTTACCATTACCAAGGATGGCGGCGGCAGGATGCCGATCGCCGACCTCAACAGCCTCCTCCGTGACATGACCTACCAGGATGTCAAGGTTGCTCCGACGACCGGCCCCCGCACCTTCACCGCCAAGGTCAACGACAGTGTTACTGATTCGAACAACGCCGTCTCCACCGTCACGGTCAACTACCCCCCCGCCATTGACCTGGATGCCAACGACAGCGGCGGCACCCTGGGTGCGGACTACGCCAAGACGTTCGCCGTAGGCGGTGCTGCGGTAGCCATGAGCGATCCATTGGATGCCACGGTCACTGACAGCGATAGCACCACCATGACTTCGCTCACCATCACCGGCGACGGTATTCTCGACGGCGCCGACGAGATTGTCACCATTGGCGGCGTGGCCTATCCCCAGAACGCGGACAAGAGCGCGACGGCGATCAAGGGCGCGACCACCTTCCGGATCGCCTTTGTCGCCTTGACCCAGATCTTCACAATCACCAAAGAGCTCGGCGGCGGGATGCCGCTCGCCGACCTTAACAGCCTCCTCCGTGACATGACCTACCAAGATGTCAAGGTCGCGCCTACGACCGGCCCCCGCACCTTCACCGCCAAAGTCAATGACGGCCTTGTTGAGTCAAACGAGGCCGTCTGCACCATCACGTTTGCCGTCGCCCCGGTCATTGACCTGGATGCCAACAACAGCGGCGGCACCCTGGGTGCGGACTACGCCAAGACGTTCACCCAAGGGGGTGCTGCGGCAAGAATGAGCGATCAACTCGATGCCACGGTCACTGACAGCGATAGCACCACCATGGCTTCGTTCACCATCACCGGCGGCGGGATTGTCGACGGCGCTGACGAGATTGTCACCATCGGCGGCGTGGCCTATCCCCAGAACGCGGACAAGAGCGCGACCGCGGTCAAGGGCGCGACCACCTTCCGGATTGCTTTTGTCACTTTGACCAAGGCCTTTGCGATTACTAAGGACGGCGGCGGCGCGATTCCGCTCGCCGACCTCAACAGCCTCCTCCGTGACATGACCTACCAGAATACCAAGGTCGGGCCTACGGCTGGCAACCGCACCTTCGCCTGCAAGGTCAATGACGGACTGCTGGACTCGAACACGGCCACGGCGACGATAACCGTCGTCCTGACCTACGCATTGACGGTCAACGCCGGCACCGGCGACGGCGCGTACGCCGCCGGGACGGCCGTCCCGGTCGGCGCCACGATTCCGGTGGGATATGTCTTCGACCAGTGGACCGGCGAGGTCGCCAGTCTGGCGCGTCTGGCCAACCCCTTGTTGGCGGACACCATCGTCACCGCGATGCCCGCCTTCGATGTCACGGTCACCGCCACCTTCACGGCCGCGCCACCCGCCACCTTCACGCTGGTGGTCAACTACGGCACCGGTGACGGCGCGTACGCCGCCGGGACGACGAACATCCCGGTCACCGCCACGGTCCTGCCCGGAACCGTCTTCGCCGCGTGGACTGGTGACACCGCCCATCTGGCCAGCACGACGTTGGCGGCAACCACCGTCCCGTTGATGCCCAGCTCCAACATCGAGGTCACCGCCACCTTCACGGCCGCGCCACCCGACACCTTTACGCTGACGGTTGTCGGTGGCACCGGCGGCGGCTCGTACGAGTTCGGAGAGATAGTCGATGTCACCGCCGTCTCATTCCCGGCCGGGAAAGTTTTTGCCACGTGGACCGGGGACATCGGATATCTGGACGCCGTGGCGTCCGCGACAACCACCGTCACGATGCCCGGCGCCAACATCACGATCGCAGCCCTGTTCAATGCCGAGCCGCCGTGGTATCCGCGCATCCCCTGGACGCCGGTGGTGAACTACGGTGTGAATCCGGTGGCGGACTACGAGTGGTACAACCTCCAGGTCTGGGACGGCGAGCCGGGTGCTGTGGGCGTCAACCTGGTGCTGGAGACGAACGTCAATCGCGCGGCGATAACCCCCGAGGAGGAGTATCTCCTGATCACGTCGGACGGGCTCCTGCCGGACACCTATTCCTGGCGCTATCGTACCTGGGTCCCCGAGACCGATACCTACGGCGACTGGCTGCCTGCCGAAGGCGGACACGAGCAGGTGGTTGATTACCGGAATCCGCCCGTTAATGATACCCAGGCTCCCGTTCTTCCGAGCGGGTTGGTCTGCACGTCGCCGAATCCCGGTCCGACAGGAAATTTCAACCTGGAGTTTCTCGCCCAGAATGCTCAGGGCTATGAGTTGAAGATCACCGGTGGCTTGCCCCAGAACAACCTGCAGCATCGTGTCTACTTCATGCCCGGCGAGGATCGTGTGGTTCCTTTCAATGTAATTACCCAGCGCACGGTCACCTTGGTCGGCCCCGACACCTGCACGTGGCAGGTGCGCGGATTCAACCCGGACAGCGATTCCGCCTGGAGCACCGGCCCGAACATTACGGTCACCGGGGGGACCGTAATGCCCCCCGCTGAAGTTCCGGACTACGGCCATATGCGGCCGACGGACGGGTGGTGGGTGGTCACCGAGTCGGGCGTCGGTACGGCATCCATCGTCTTCGAGTGGGAGCCGGTGCCCGGCGCTGCCGGGTATCTGATGTATCTCGCTTCTGCCTCAGGCGCGCCAATCCTGAATTACGTGGATGTCGGAAACGTAACCCACTGGCCGGCGGACACCACGAGCGGGGAGCGCGTCGCGCTTCCGCCCGGGACCTATCTGTGGTGCCTGATTGCCTACAATGGTGCCAATCCGCGTGAGTTCGGGGGGTGGAATCATTCGCCGCGCGCGCCAGACGAGGAGTCGCCGATCTTCTTCCAGGTGATCGAAAACCTCAAAGCGCCCACGATCACCGACGCAGCCAGAAACGGCGAGGAGGACAATACGGTCGATATCACCTGGGTCGGGAGCGCGCCGGCAACGGTCGACGTGATGTTGTTCTACACTGGCGCGGCCGGATGGCTGGAAGCCCTCAATCAGCCGGTGACCCCAGCCGGGGCCGAGACCGGCACCGTCCCCCTCGGACGCGCCTGGGGACCGGGCACCAACTACCTCCTGCTGACAGCCAAGACGGCGGCGGGGACGGCTGGCCCCAGAAGCCGCTTGTTTGTGATTCCGTAGGCAAATGGAGCCGTCGGGGGGCCAAAAAAGGGGTTCCCAAGAGATGTGCTCTTGCGAGGTGGGATAACAGTAAGGAGAGGATCAACATGAAGACGTGGTTGAAGAGGTTGGTTGGTGTGGCGGTGGTGGTGCAGGCCGGCGTCGCCTGGGCTGGAGAAAGTCCCTGGACGCTCCGTCTCGGGGTGAGCTATCGGGACTTTGACGACGTTGATTTCAAGGGTGGTGAGTTCCGTAACTGGGGGACGCAGAACAACACCGTCGGGCCGTACGGCGTGCAGAACGCCACGACGGCGCCTGGGCTGTCTTTCCCTGATCCCTCGCCCGTGATTTTGGATTACGTGCGTTCGAGCGGCAGTTCGGAGGAGGTCGACAACAGCGACAAGTTCGCGCCGATCATCGGGTTTCGCTACGATCTGACGCCGGAGTGCAAGTTGGGGCTGGGGGTGGTGGGCAATCTCCAGTATTACCGCTTGGACATCGGGGCTGGCACGATGAGCGGGACTGCGGTGGCCCCTGGCGGTTTCTCTGTTGAACAGTATCAGCACTGGCCCATAGACGCGTCGCCGGGCACGCTCACCCCCGGGGCGCCGCTGGTTGGCCCCGCGATGCCCGGGACCACCTTTTCCGCCCGCAATCAACTCGACATGGACTTGTACGTGCTGGACATCGGGCTCGATGTCAGGGCGACGGTGGATCGCGTCAACTTCACGCTTGCGGCCGGGCCGACTCTGACCATCGCCGATGCGGAATCCAGCCAGAAGCAACAGGCGTCATGGGAAGAGCAAGGCGGGTCGCCGGGAGTGGGCTTGCCCGCCGGGAGCTATACCGATAAGTCGAGTGATTCCGACACCGATTTCCTGCTTGGCGCGTATGCCGCGCTCGGCGTGACCTTGGATGTCACCACGTCCTGGTCCGTCGGTGTGGAGTATCGCTATGACTATGTCAGCGAAGATGCCGGGACCCGTCAGGCGGAACTTGACCTGTCCGGTTCCAGCGGCATTCTCAGGGTGGGATACCGGTTCTGATCCCGAGGCCCGAAGTCGACCCTGAGTGGTGCCAGACCGGGCCACGGGGGTAGCTTCAGGCTGTGAGCACGGACGGTGAAGGCGTCTGGCCCCCGAGGAGGGACCAGGCGCCTTCGGTTTTCCGGGCGATACGGCGTCAGCCGTGCTCGACGGTGTCCTGCATCCTGCTGCGGCGTGGTTAGCTGCTGAACCTGTTCACCTGCCGCGCGAGGCGGCAGGGGTCCATCTACTACAGGTTGTGGCTACTGGAGTCAAGCGGATACACCTATGAGGCCAAACAGCCGTCAGTCTTCTTCGAGAACCCGGCGGCAGACGTCTGCGATGTTCAGGGCCGCCGAGCCGTTCTGGACTGGCGTCAACCGCCGCATTTCGTCCATGTTGAAGTCCGAGTGGGTCTCCTTGCCGAGCGCCAGGCCGACGAAGGCGGTGGACGAGAAGCGGGTGAGCAGGACATCGCAGTTCGCGATCATTTCTTCCGCGCTGCCGGTCGCGAACACCATGGCTCCAGGCGCGTACCGGTGGATTTCCCGGGTGGCGCGCGCGATGTTCTCGTTCGGGTGAAGTTTGAAGACAAGGGGCCGCCCGCCGGCGATCTCGACCGCTCTTCGGATGAATGCCTTGCGGTCCTCGCCCCGGAATATCTCCCGCAGCGGCGACGTGCAGACCAGCACGTAGTGCTTGTATGGAAAGTCGTTGCTGCAATATCGCCGACAGTTGTCGAAATTGGGTATTCCCGTAACGACGATCTTCTCGGGGCGCACGCCTTTCCGGATGAAGAAATCGCGATATCCCTCGCTGGCGACGCAGAAAGCCCGGTAGGCATCGCTGAGCCCCGTTGCCGCTGTGCCCGCGAACCAGCGCGGAAGGAACCGGAAACGCTTGACGAGATGGAACAAGAAGTTTTCCGGGTCCGTTATTCCCTCTTGAACGGCGACGATCCTGTTGTCGCGAATGTTCTTCTGAAGGTACACGTCTGAGCAGGTAACCACCAGGTCGTAGGGCCCATTCCTTCCCTGGTAGTCGATGGGGAGGCCATGATCCTGAAGATACGTCCGGCAGCGTCCCGCCAACTTGTCCCCTATGATCGTGAACTCCATCAAACCGAGTCTTCGGAGAATCTCGTCAAAGCCGTGGCAGTAGTAGGGTGAGAAGGAGTGCTCGTACTCGCGAAGGTGTTCGGAGACCTGGTGCAATTGGGTCGTCTGATTCATCGAACCACAGATGAAGAATATCCTTTTTCTCATCGCGCACTTCCCGCATTGACCTGGGAACCCCGAGTGCTCCTGAGCGCCTGCCCGGCCCGGCGGTCATTACCCCAGGGCAGATGATACGATACTCTCTTCCCGCAATCCTCGCCTTCACTTACCTCCTGCTTACCCAATCGCAGCAAAGACAGGTCGGGAACCCGCTATAGTCCAACTTCCCAAAGTTCCTTCTGATCGCGGCCAACACCGGTCCGTTCCAGATCTCCGTGACACTCTGGACGTTCAGATCTCCCAAGCCCTGAACGCCATTGTAATCCATGCAACAGGTGACGGCCCTGCCGTCCCAGAGCACCGACATGGCGGTCCAGGGGTAAAAACAAACAGACGCCATTCTCTCTCCCACGCGGTTGTAGGCTCGTCCGCCCCCATAGTTGTGCAACGTGCTGCTGTTCAGGCGGTCACCGGCGCTCTTGTCCAGGACAGCGTGCCACAGGGACCGGAACTCCTCCGTCTTGGCCGCATTGGCTTCCTGGGGCAGGTATTGAAGGATCAACTTCGGCGTCCTCTTCTTCATTTCCTTCCTTATCTTCACAAACTCCGTGATGTTGTGAAGCGCCACCTTGAAATCCAGCCGTCTCATGGTGGCGCGATACGACTCTTCGTCGGTCCCGTAGAAACTGATCTTCATCGTATCCAATCCCGCAGCAATGATCTTTCTCGATGTCTCGGGGAACAGTAGCGAGGCATTGGTAACGAGATAGGTATGCTTTATCCCGCAGGTCTTTGCCAGCCTGATCCTTTCCGGCAGTGACTCATCCAGAAGCGGCTCGCCAAACCCGTGCAAATGCACGACGGGTGTTCGGCGCGCGCCGGACACCTCTCTTATGATCTTTTCGAATAGGGCAAACTCCATGAACCCACGTTTTCGGGTCAGCGTCTCGCGAGGGCACATGACACACTGCGCGTTGCAGTTGTTTGTGTTCTCGATCAGGATCTCGGAGGGCAATGGGAGATGGTATCGGTAGTACGGATAGAAGAGCAGAGGGCTCTTGGCCAATGACAACAGGCCCCTGGTTATCTTGTCCCGTGCGTTGAGAATCATGTTGATTCGTCGCTCAACGTGGTTGTCGTTATGCCAATAGCGAAGGCCACGGCGGCGAAAGCCCCGACGATCAGGGCACATCTCAGCGCGGCCATGTGGTCAACGAGTACCATGGATGCCCGCAGCCCTTCGTTCACATAAAAGAGAGGCAGTACCTTGGCTACCTTCTGCAGGAATTCGGGCATCATCTCGACCGGGAAGAAGGTTCCCGACAGGAACATCATCGGGAACATGACGGCGTTTGCCGCGGCGGCGGCGCTCTCCGCCTCCCGCGCGACGCGGGTAAGTATCATCCCGAGCCCAACAAACGCAAAGACGTCAAGCACCACGAACACCGGCAGCCAGACGTTTATCTGAAGGCTGACGCTGAACACCGTGTAGCTCACCAACAGGATCACCGTTGTGGACAGAACCGCGAGGATGAACTGGTACAGGACATTCGACAGGATCCATTCGGTACGGGTGATGGGCGTCGTGGACAGCTTCCTGGTGACGCCTTTCTGCCGGAGTTCCGCATTCACGTTCACCGCACCGAACAGGCTCGCGGTCATCGCCGCCATGGCGATGATCCCCGGGACGAAGAACTCGATGAACCGGTACTTCTTTGCAAGTATCGATGTCTCTGCCGATCTGATGAACGGCGTTTTCCCAGACATTTCCTGGTTTATCCCGGCAAGCACCATGTGCAGGACCTGCATTTTCGTGGTCACCCCGAAGGAACTGGGGTCGTGGACCTCCGTGAGGGTAACGAATGCATCGGGGGCGACGTCCCCCTCTCTCTGCATCAGGGCCGTCTCGCAGCCTTCGGGAATGATCAGGACAAGATCCCTGCGGTTGTCCTTGGCATACCGTGTGGCGTTGACGGCAGGGGCGACCTCGGCAATCTTGAATCTCCCGCACAGCTCGAGGGCCTCGACGAGCCGTGCGGACGCCTCCGTCTGGTCGAGATCCTGCACATCGAGGTCGAAGATTCGGTTGTCCCGTTCCATGAAAATGGTGCCGAACACGAGGATCAGGATCACCGGGAAGGCAAGTCTGAAGAAGACCGCCGGCTTCTCGCGGTAGAAGCTCTTCACGCTTACGACCAGATTCGCACCGATGACGCGGAGGTTCATTCCGCTCCCCTTTCCCCGGCGGGGTCTTCGCGGAGATCTTCACCGGTGAGCTTCAGGAAGACCTCTTCCAGGTTGGGCTTGCGAACGTCCAAGCCGAGGAACGACGCCCCACCCTCCCTGAGGGCGTTCAGTACCTTCTGTACATCGTCCGTGCGTTCCAACCGGACCTTGATGTCCCCGTGGTTGTCATGGACTGGGGCGAAGTCCATCTTCTGGACGATTTCAAAGACTCTTGCATCGACGGACTTCAGCGTGAGGGCCAGGTAGTTCGCGTTGTCTTCTACGAGTTCACCGGGAGAGCCTATCGCGATAATCTTGCCCTTCGAGATGATGGCGACCCTGTCGGCCAGAGACTCCGCTTCCTCCATGTAGTGTGTGGTGAGAAATATCGTTTTCCCCTTGTTCTTCAGGCCCAGCAGGACTTTCCACACCTCGCGCCTGGCGCGAGGGTCGAGCCCTGTCGTCGGTTCGTCGAGGAACACGACCTCGGGATCGTTCACGAGCGCCACGGCGATTCCCAGGCGCTGCTTCAAGCCCCCTGAGAGGTTCTTGAACTGCTCGTGGGTCTTGTCCTTGAGGTCCGTGAGCGCGATCAGCCCGTCGACATCGGTGTTCCTGCAGCAGAAGAGCCGTGAGTAGTACTGGAGGGTCTCCCTGACCGTAATCCGGTCGAACGAGCTAAACCCCTGCGGCAGGACGCCGATGCGTTGGACAAGGTCGTGTTTCTTCTTTGTGACGTCCATCCCGAGAAGGTGCACTTTTCCCGACGTGGGCGTGCGGATAGTCTCGATGATCTCGACGGTCGTGGTCTTGCCGGCGCCGTTCGCGCCCAGGAACGCGAACACCTCGCCTTTCCTGACCGTGAACGATATGTCATTGACCGCCAGCAACGCCCCGTACCGTTTCGTCAGGTTCTCCACTTGGATTGCGTGTTCGGTTTCGCTTGGCATGAATTTGCATTTCGTTTCTATGGATCACAGAAATGACGCCACCGCCGCCCGTCGCGTCAGTGGCGTTGCCCATTCAGGAAGGCGATGGACAGCCACATCTTCACCTGCGGAAGCGCGCGTACCCACATGGATCGGTCCGCGCCCATAGGCAACCGCTCCAGAGCCTTCCTTGATAGGCACACCGGAAAGGTGTACTCGCCGTCTCCCTTCACGGATGGTCGGACGTCGATGTCCCGCGGTTCCACAAGATGGAACCCGCATCCCAGGGCCTTGACGATGGCTTCCTTGATGGACCAGAGCAGGGCGGATGCTTTCTCCAGATCTCCCCCGGTCAACCTCACGACATGCTGAAGCTCCTGCGCATTGAAGACTCGGCGGATGGGGTAGTCGCCATGGAACTCGCTGGTCTCTGCCACATCGAGGCCGATATCAGACTCATCCCAGCAGAGGGCAGCCCAGACGGCCCCGCCACCTTCGCTGAAGGAGATGGCCGGTCCCCGATGTCCTCCCAACAGGAGATGGGGCTTGCCAAGCGGGTCGCGGACCACCTGAATCGGGGAAGCCGTTCCGTTGGACGGAAGGTGGCATTTCCAATGAGGACTGTCCATCGTCACAAGGTGCTCCCACAGGATGGAGACCAGGCGGTGCCTGGCTCCTTCTCCGTTCGCCCCATGCCTCTCGGGGGGGGCGGTCTCACGCGGCAGGGATGCATAGAAGACTGGTCCCCGTCGATGAACGGGACTCATGGTATGAACGGCAATTCCGTGGTGATCCGGTGGCACTGTCATTCCTCTGAAATTCCGGGGGCGGGGTTCTCGGGTCATGCCTTGCGCCCTCTCCGCTTGGGCAACGGTTTCTTCCCGGTTGCCTCCAAGGCCTTGGAGGCCGATTGCAGGTCTTCGACATACTGCTTTTCGGCTGTTTGTTCCGCCTGCAACCGGCGACGTTCGGCAAAGGTGTCGTACTGCGCCTCGGCCCATGATCGCGCGTCTTCTTGAGTGACGGTTCCGGCCCCCTCCAACACGGGCAGTTCGGTGTCGCGGAGGAACTTGTCGAGAAAGGCCGTCCAATCCCGCATCTTGATGTCCTGCCGCCGCTGGGCGCGGAATTCGGCCTGATCGAGGAACATGACCACGATGCGGTTCAGCGTGTCGATCTCGCGCTCGTCGAGGTAGTTCTTCGCCGTCGGCACGTCGCGCTTCAAGACACGCCCGCCGCTCCACGCGGTCAAGCCCATGTTGGCTTGTGACGCATCGGCGCGCCGGCGGACAATCGCCGCCGTGGTCATGCCGGTGGCGGCGAAGTGCATCTTGTTCTGCATGGTGGCAAAGAACACCTGGGGTTCCTGCTCGCCTTCCCGGTAGTCGGATGCCAGGGCGAAAATCTCACGGATGCGCTGGTACACGCGCTTCTCGCTGGCCCGGATTTCGCGGATGCGGGCCAGCAGTTCGTCAAAGTAGTCAGCGAGCCGGTCTCGGCCCTTGAGCCGCTCATCGTCCAGCGTGAAGCCCTTCACGATGTACTCACGCAGGCGCTGTGTCGCCCAAATGCGGAACTGGGTGCCCCGGACGCTGTTGACCCGGTAACCGACGGAGATAATGCCGTCGAGGTTGTAGAACTCAACGGTCCGTCTGACCTGCCTTCCGCCCTCCTCTCGAACCGTCAAGGATTCCTTGACAGTTGCCTCACGGGTCAGTTCGCCCTGCTCGTAAATGTTTTGCAGATGAAGGCTTATGTTCTGTTTCGTCGTCTGAAACAGTTCGGCCATAAGCTGTTGTGTCAGCCACACCGTCTCGTTCTCAAGTCGGACCTCGATCCTGTTCCGGCCATCCTCGGTCTGATAGAGAACGATCTCGGAAGATGGGGGCTGATTCTTCTTCCCGTCGGTCATGCTTGCCTGCTTTCCTTTTCCCGGAAGTCCAGGCTCTTGAAAGCGCGGGTCTCCCTCAATGCCGACCTCTGTCTTGCTCGCGATGTTTCGTCTCACTTTACCGATGGGAAGAATACCTCAACGCATCGGCGGCCAAGGCGACGTCGTGGGCGGCTCACTCCGGAAGCCACTGCATTCGCAAACCACGAACCTGGATTACCGTGTGCCCCGCATCGTCGAGGCCTCGGGCATCCCAGGCGAACGAGGCCTTGTTCTGCGCTCGCAGGCGGGCCTCCAGGGTCATCCGTTCCCCCGCCCGGCATGGGCGCAGGAACCGCATCTCCCCGATCTCGACAGGAAGCACAGGGCGCCGCTCCGACGGGTCCGTCATAACCATGTAGAAGCCAACCAACTGCATGAGGGCTTCGAAAAGATAGGGCGAGTATTGGTACCGCGCGTTCGGAAGATGTGCGAAATCACTTGTCTCCCGGTAGGTGGTGCGGCCCCGCACCACCCCTGAACCTGTGCCGTCAATGACCTCCAGCACACGATACCTGCCGTCGAGTCCAGTGCGGTCCTCGTACCATTCCAGCACCTTCTTGTGATCCACCGATCGAGTCCGCAGTTCGTCCGGCCGGACAGGGAAATCCTGGAGCCCTTCCTCGAGATTTCCTCCCCCGCCACCGAGAAGCACCTGGCCCGTGCAGTGCGGGCTGAAGCGGTCCATGACGCTTCCCGTGGGGGAGATGTCCTGTATCGCCAGAGAGACCTCGCATACGACCTCCCGAAGGCCGGCATCGGCTCGGCGGCAGGATGTCCTGGAAGACCGCGGGATCTCAGGAGGGCAGGGGATCATTTCCATGAATCGCACCTGGCGTACTCCCCGCACCTGGAGGTGGGGATACAGGAGCCGGGCGGTTTCCATGAACGTCTCCACAACCATGGCGGCTGAGACCAGGGGATGCGCGACAGACTTCAGGGGCCGGTGGTCGGCTATCCACAGATCGTTCTGCCTGGAGAAGGTCCTTGAGGCCTCCAGGCGTTCCCGGCGCAGATCCAGGCAGGAGATCCCTTCTATCATGGGGAAGTCCTGGGTGCTGAAGGCCACGGTGCCCCCATCCAGCTCTCCCTTGGGCGCAGGACGGATGATATCGCTGAGCCGTGCCGTCCTCACGGATGGCAGTGTCCTCATGAACATCACCCAGTCGTCTTCGGCCGGGGCCACAAAGAGTTCCCGGCAGAAAAGCCCGGCAAGCTCATGTGCATGGATGTACGCCACGCCCCTCCGCTTCAGCAGATCGCGGACCTCCGGGTTCTCCGCCATGCCCGCCCCCTCGACAGGGGGCAGCATCAACGCCTTGAACCGGATGGCGCCGTTCCTGCGGCCGAGGTACCTGAGCAGCGCCGACATCATCCGGTTGGCGGCAGCGTAGTTGGCCTGGCCGGGATTCCCCTGGATCGCCGCCACCGAAGAGAGGCCCACGAAGAACCTCAGTCCCGCCCCTTCTGCCGCCGAGAATAGATTCCAGGCGCCCAGAAACTTGACGTCCGCGACCAGCGAGAAATCCTCTGGGCTCATTTGGCCGAGCCAACCATCCCGGATGACTCCGGCGCCGTGAATGATCCCGTCTATCCTGCCATAGCGGCTGACCACCTCGCCCAGGATGGCACGGACGGCCTGGGGGTCAGTCACATCGCAGGTATGGTACGTTGCCTCGATCCCGGAGGCGTGCAAAGCCGCCAGGGTTTGGGCGATCTCACGGCCCCTGGATTCGTCAGGGCTGGACTCCGACGACGAAGGAGCGGGGCGCGGCTTTGCCGAATCGACGCCTGAATCCAGAGAAGTTCTCCCCAAGAAGACCAGGCGGGGCGAGAAGGGCGTAAGGCTGCGTGCCAGGTGGGCGCTGATTCCCGTGGCGCCCCCAGACATGACGACAACGTCTCCGGGGCTCAGATTCAGACTGGGCAGATCTTTGAAGACGGAAGGGGTCACGTGCCCCAGCGAGGAGAAGAACCGTCCCTCACGATGCAGAAGCTCCACCACGGAGTATCCTCTGTCCAGCGCCCCACGCAAGGCGACGCGCATGTCGGTGTCACGGTCGATCTCCAAGGTGCGGAACTGGACCGCTGGGTGTTCCTGCGCTGCGCTCAGAAACAGTCCGAGCAGCCCGTCCGTCAGCAACCGACCGAGAGTGTCGGCATCTTTGCGGGAATGGATCAGCACGACGAATTTCCGGGTGGGTGATTGGAGGAAGGCCTTCAGGAGAGGAAAGAGCCCCCTGAGAAGCCGCGAAACATCCGTCACATTCTCCAATCTTCCCGACCCGCCTTCAGGCAACGTGATGACCATGCCAACGAGGGACGCGAGTCCCGAGATTCTCTCCGAAGCCCTGGCGGCTCCTTCGGCAGTCAGGATGTCGTGACCCTCTTCGCCCGGCCGCAAGTGCTCTGGCATGAATGGCATGGACAACGTATCAACGCCGTAATCCCGCCTGAACACGTCTTCCGCACTCTTGGCAATTCCGTCATCCTTGCCAGGCGAGAGAAGCAGGATCGACTCGCCTGGGCCCAATTCCAGGGCAGCGGAGGCCGCCGGTTCCACGGGGGCGAGGTCGAATGTGAGCCGTTTCAGACTCGCCTCATCCTGCACGGGCTCCGGGCTTCCAGCCCGCGCCGCGCCGGGGGCACCCGCCTGGGTGGCCGGCCGCACGCCGGCGCCTTCCTGCTTGGCGACTATGGCAGAGATCCGCTGCGCGGTGTCCTTCACGGTACGGACCTGCATGAAATCCTCTAGCTCGATAGTGATCCCGAAGTGGCGTTCCGCGGCATCCATGATGATCGGGAGGCGGCTGGAGCGGATGGAGAGGTCCCGCCTGAGATCCATGTCGGGTTGGATCTCGTCCCTGTTGAACCCCGTGGCATCCATGATGATTTGGATAAGCGCCTCCATGTGGTCCTGACGCACAGGCGCTTCGGAGAGCGCCGGGGAGGCCTGTCCGTCCGGAATGGCCGGCGGGCGCTCGACGGGGCGAGGTGGCCGCTGTCCGGCTGGGGCGTTGCGGGGAGATGCGGGAGCTTTCCCGAATCCAGCGCGAGACACAAACCGCGGTTCACCTCGAACCTTCAGGTGCCCTTGAACGAAGAGCTGGGCAAGGGCGGTCGTGTAAATGGCGCCCTCTGCCGGGGGAATACAGGTCTGGATGCATGCCGATTCAGAAAGTGTGTCGGCGATGAGATGACTCAATATTTCGCCAGGGCCCACCTCCACGAAGAGGCGAATTCCGTAGTCATTCCAAAGGGTCTGGGCGTTATTCATCCAATGGACGGTAGACCCCAGGTGGGCCATCAGGATTCGCCGGATCTCAACGGGATCAGACGGATACGGCGCCATGGTCGTGTTGGAGATGACGGGGATCTGCGGGGCGTGAAACGGGAGGGTGGCAACGTAGGCATCGAGTTCGTCGTGTATGACTCTCATGGCCGGGGAATGGAAGGCCATGCTGACCCGCAAGAGGGTGAACCGGTATCCCCTCTCCTTCAGCCTTGCGCCAAGACGTTTGACCGCCTCGGTGTCGCCGCTCAGGATGACCTGTTTCGGTGAATTGATATTGCCAATGTGGACGTCCGCCTGTCCTTGGAGCAGCTCCATGAGCAGATCCAATGGGGCGTCCACAGCCGCCATGACGCCGGGGTCTGAGCGCCCGGCGGCGGCCTTGTCCATGCAGCGGGCCCGCATGTTCACGATTCGGAACCCGTCCTCCAGCGAATACACGCCGGCCAGACACAAGGCGCTCAGTTCGCCCAGGCTGTGGCCGGCCATAGCCTTAGGCTGGATGCCAAGGCTCATGAGGTGGCGAGCCATGGCGTGTTCCAGCGTGAACAGGGCAGGTTGCTGCCAACGGGTCTTCTGAAGGTTCTCTTCCCGATCATGGAACAACAACTGCAGGAGGTCGAAGTCCGCTACCGCAGCCGCCCGATCCATCCACTCCTTGATGACAGGAAAGGACTCGTAGAGGACCCGCCCCATCCCCTGGTAGTGTGCCCCCTGTCCGGGAAATACAAGAGCGAGCGGTGGCACGGGCAAGTCCTCGGGGCCGATGAAGATCCCTTGCTGCGCCAGGGACCGCACCGCCCTGGGTGAGACGATATCGGCTTCGGCAAAGGCGGCGGACCTCTCGATGGCCGCGAGCGCCTCTTCGTCGGATGGCGCCACAACGGCCATCCGGCAGTTGCGGCCGCCCATCTCAGTCCGGAAGACAGAGACGCCCTGGAGTGTCGGAGGGCCGTCCCCCGTCTCTCCTGCCAGGCGGGCCTCTCCGCCCGGGGAGACCAGGATCGTATCCACTTCGTCCAGGGCCTGCTCCATCTGGACAACGTAGTTGGAGCCGCCGAACCCGAAGGCGTTGACCTGAAGCCTTCTTGGCTGGCCGGTCCTGCACGGCCAATCAAGCGGCTCGGTGGCGATGAAGAGACCCGATCCTTCCAAGCCCATTTCCGGGTCCGGATGCTCATAGTTGAGGGTGGCAGGGAAGCCCCCCATCTTAGTGGCCATGATTCCTCGAATGAGATTGATAATGCCCGAGGCGCCCAGCGTGTGTCCGATCTGGGACTTGAAAGACGTGAGTACGGTGCGCTTGGAAGGATTGAAGAACGTCTTCAGGCCCCGCACTTCCTCAACGTCGCCTTGCCGAGTACTCGTGGCATGGCATTCCACCAGGTCCACGGCATCGGGCCCATAGGGCAACCCGCGGAATGAGGCGCGGATGGCAATCTCCTGGGTGGCGCTGGAGGACTCCACCATGCCCAAATGGTTGTTGCTCGCGCCCATGCCGGTGACGATGGCGTGGACATGCGCCCCTCTGGCGCGGGCCAGGCTCTCCCGCTCGATGACGATCATTCCCCCGCCTTCCCCGAGGACCATCCCGTCTCTTTCCGCATCGAAGGGGCGGGAGGCCTCATGAGCGGGTCTCTCCCGTCCCGACATCCCGTAGAGTGCGCCCAGGGCGGAGAATTCCAGGAAATGCAGGTGCGTGAGACTCTCCTCGCTCCCGCCGACGACCGCGGCGTCAAGGATGCCGTTTCGGATCATCTGCATGGCGCTGTAGAGTGCGACCAGCGAGGTCGCGCAGGCCGCGGAGACCGCATAGCTGGGCCCCATGAACCCATACCGGTTGCAGATGAAGCCGGCCGCGGCGCAGTTGAGTCTGCCCAACAGTGTGGTGTCGTCCGGGGCCATGCGCCCGGCCTTGACCTCCCGTTCGACGGCGCTCACCTGATCCGGCGTGAGGGGAATGGCCCGCTTGATGGCGGTGAGGAGGTTGCAAATGTGCGCCCTGATGATGGCACTGACGAGGGTTCCCGCCGCCTCTCCCGAATTCTGGGAGATGATGACTCCGATTCGCTCGCGTGGGATGCCTGAATCCAGGATGCCGGAGGCCCGAATGGCCCTGTCCGCCAGCCACAGGGTGATCCTTGTGGCATCGGTCATGGTCCGGAAATCCTGAGGGGGAATCCCGAGTTCATTGCGGGAAACGTGAAAGTCCACGAATGCGCCCACCTTGCAGTAGGTCTTGTCCGGAACGCGCGGCCGGGGATCATAGTGGTACGCGTGATCCCACCGGGAAGGTGGAACCAATGTGATCCCGCTCTTCATGGCCACGCTGGCAGCCCAGACCTCCTCCGGACTCGTCCCCAGGGCATTGAGAACGCTCATCCCGGTGATGGCAATTCGTCCGTGAGCGTCTCTAGGAGGGGCGACTTGCTTGAGTCCATCGCCGACCTTGGAGGATGGGGTCCCTCTGTGTGGCGGCGCGCCGGGTGGAGGTTCGGAGATTCTCCCGATCGACCCAGCAAAAGGCTGATGCAGCAGGAGAGGGCCTTCGGCCAGTTCGCGGTGAAAGGACTCGAGATTCTGGACGTTGCGGATCGGGCCGGCGCAGGCCCCGCTCATGAACTGCCCGCGCTCCAGGCAGGCCTGCTCATCGAGAGGCATCCCGCTCCGCCGGTCCACGCCTCGCGCCGCGATGAAGAGGCTCCCCGCGGCCATCTCTTCCATTTTCGCCCGAAAAGACCGCTCGTCCTGGTGGCCCGCTGCAAATTCCCGCTCCAGAGATAGGACGGCGGCCACTCTCGGGGTCCGCAAGGATCGCACCCGAAGACCCGTGCTTTGGCCTGAAACGACCGTTCCCCCCGGCGGCGATTCCACAATCATCCGCCGGTAGAGCGCCGTCAGGGCGCCGGTGTCAACGATCTCCTGGGTGGCCAGATAAGCCGTACCCATCTGAATGGCGTCCGCGCCGAGCAGGGCGGCCATGAATGCGGTTTCCCGATTGAAGATGCCCCCGGCAAGGATTACGCGGCAGTCCTGGAACAGGGATGGCTTGCGCCGCTTGAGGTCCAACACCACTTGCGCCAGGGTCAGTGTGCTATGTTGCCCGACATGGCCGCCCGCCTCATACCCCTCGCAGACCACGTAACGGACGCCTGCTTCCAGGGCCAGTTTGAGCAGGGCGTCATCCGGGGCGATATACGCTACCCCTATGCCGCACTCCAGCAATTCCTTTATGGGAGAGATGTCCCCGCCGGCGATCCAGACAAAACGGGGGCGTTGCTGCTTGATCCAGGCCAGGTGCGTCTCCCGGAATGGGTTCTCTGCCAACGACACGACATTCACCGCATACGGGCGCCCGCCCAGGATCTCCGGCAAGCGTCCCAGCTTCCGGTCACGGGTCTCCGTGTCCATCAGGCCGAGGGCGATGGTGGGCAATCCGCCGGCATCGGCAACCCTCAACGCAAACTCCGGAACATCCGTGATGCAGGACATGGCGCCCTGGATGAAGGGGTACTTGGTCCCCATCTCTCGGGCGACGGGACTGTCCAGGAAGCAATCCCTCTTCATCTCAGCCGAGCGGCATAGGTCTCGAATCTCCGCCATGAAGGCTTTGACGGCCGTCTCAGTTCCGGCCCCAAAACGCTCAGCAAACGCCGCCGCAAAGGCCGCCTCCACACCGAGGGGGATGGCCTCGCCCGGGGTGAAATGGCTCTCCAGCGGCTGGAGAGCCCTGGCCTGCACTTGGCTGACGAAGGAACGACGGCTTTCACCCGTTATCTCCGCCGCGCACAGCGAGTCTTCGATCGCCTTTAGCTCCTTGAACGCTAGTGAGTTACCCTTGTTGAAAAGACGACAAGGAACCTGCAGGTCCAAACCAACCAGGGCGGTGGAATCCATGCGGAGTCTGGCGAGTTGCTGGCGTTGGAGATCATCCATGGCCACCAGGTCCGTCAGCCAATGGACGCTCTCGAAGACGATACCGGTGGCTCCTGTAGACAGGAATGCCGCTGCCGCCTCAGGGGTCCAGATTCCGCCCCAGATCAGGATGTCCAGAGGCTTCGCGGACGCGCGGAGCATCTCCCTGGCCGCCGAACAGAGAACCAAGGTCGTCTCGCCGCTCACGAATCCAGATGCTTCACATCCCTTCAGAACGATGCGCCCGATTCCCGAACCATCCTTCACGATCGCGGCCAGGAGATCGACGTCCCCGATGATCGGGAAGCATCGGCAGTTCTCCGACAAGGCGCTCAGTCGCTGGAGAATGGAGGAAGGATCCTCCGGGGCGAATTGGGGCTGGCACTCTACCCAGAGGTTCCGGACCCCGGTTCCCTTCAGGAGTTGTCCCACAGATGGATCCATCAGGGCGGGGGCGGAGATCTTGATGTCGCTGATATGGCCAGTTGGGCCAACCCTTCGCAAGAGGGAATACAGGGCTTCCGCATCCATCCTGGAACAATCGAAGATGGCTCTGCTCCCCGTGCGCTGAGCCATCTGGGTCACAGGCGGGCCTATCTCCTCAGGCCTCCAGACGAAAGCGATAGTGGGAACCTGCTCCTCCGCCGACATACCAAGACCTCCACTTCAACGCTATGCGTTTACCCGGTCAATGGCAATTCCGAACTTGGCGCTACGCGCAACTGGGGACCATGGCCCTTGCGCCACAACGAGATGTGTAGTGTTGCCGAGACGTCATCCGACACGGCCAAGTCCAGGCGCGATCGTCACCGCTTCATGGCCAGGTACGAATCGGTAGCGTCGCTCCCGATTCCGAACTGGGCAAGCTGGCGCAGATCCAACTCCAGCACGTCGGGCACGCTGAACTCCACTATCCGGTATTGGGGGTCCGTCCAAACACGCCGCATCCGACCCCGGAACTTGACTTCCGGCGGCACGGTGAGACGAACGCGGTGGATCAGGTTGATGCCCGCCAGCGCCCCTGCCTCCGCCACCATATCAGTGCAGTTGTCGGACCGGATGCCGAACCGGTCGCACTTCCTCTGCATCAGGAATTCATGAATCAGTTGATGCCGTCGCCGGGTGATCGGCATTCGCCAGACGAACGAGGGGATGCGATCGGTCTTGCCGATCTCGCGTCGGCCATCGGACATCGTCTCCCACAGGTAACTGATGGGATTGGGTTCGCCAGCCAGAAGCCGCTGCTTCACGCCCTCATGGTAACTCGGTTGCATCCGCCCAAAGTTGCCGTTCAGGGCGTATTCCAGGCGATTCCCGGGACTTTCCAGGACGAGCCAACTATGCCCCCACGGACGCTGCGCGAACGACGAGACAAACGACCTCGTATTGCTGTAGTCCCAATGGGCGGCTACGGTCAGGATGTAGAGGTTATACCCCTCGTCCCCCACGGGCGTGTTGGCGGCGGGATCCAGGTCGGCATCGGGGGCAAAGCGGGACACGATCGTGACGGGCTGGGCACGCCATCCATTGGGCTGCGTTGGTGCGCAGAGCCTGGGCGTCTGGTGGGCGCAACCGACGGCAGCCCCCGTCAGCAGGATCAGAACCAAAGGAAGACATGGGTGCAGTCGTTCGGTCACTTTTCGATTCATCCGGCATTTCCCGTGTGTCCCTTGCCCCACGACCATCGCGAGGCAACCTCAGCCCAATCGTGCCACCTGAAACATCCGGACTCCCAACGGGGGCTGTCCTGGACAAAACGTCTGGCTGCCGCATTCCCGGATCTCACGATCGACATCCGTTGTGGAAAACGTCATCTCGGCGGTCTGCCGGATCCGAACCGTGCCCGCGGCTGGGCCTCATGGTAAGAGTATACCACCACGGCAAGAAGGACGCCAGCCAGAACGTGCGGGGCCCAGGGCTGTTTTAAAAGTCGGCCGCTGGTGAGCGTGGGACGGCGAAGGACGGATCGAGGTACCCCCGGCGTGTCCCCACGCCGGGGCGAAGGTGCGTTCCGAGATGCCCGCCGACGGCCCGTGTCGCAATGCACTCTACACCGAGCCACAGCGCCACGGACCAACGCACCAACACACACGGCGGAGAGGCCCAGCCTGGGGACAGGCAGGGCCTACTGGGCGTCACAAGGGCTGCTCGCACAACCGACGTTGGAACAGCCCGGCGCGGCGTCAGGCGTTCACGGTACGTGGAATCACAAAGGCTTTCTGAAGATGCGATACTTCTTGTATCGTCTTGCGCCCGCTTCCTCAAGCAGCGCGTTGACGTCCTCGTTGTCCTCCAGGGTCCAGCCCAGCTCTACGGAACGGTATTTTCCTTTCTTCCTCACGACCTCATAGATGTGACGGACGGCCAGCAAGGGAAGTCCCATTTGCCGGTACTTGTCCTTGATCCCGAACATCAGACACCGCAATCCCGTGATCTCCCGCCGATACAGGATCGCCTTCAGCAAACCCAGCAGGCCGATCCGACCGTTGAGACGCTTGAGCAACGGGTTGATGTCGGGGAAGATCACGCAGACCGCCGCGGGGTCAGCTTCGTAGTAGATGAAAAACGCCAGGTCCGGATCCGCGAAGGTCATCACGCTCTTCTGAATGTCCCGCATTTCGTCATCGCTCAGGGGGACGAAACCCCAGTTGCCAGACCAGGAGGCATTGTAGATTTCCTTGACCAGGGCGAACTCAGCGTTCTGATCCTTGGGACGAAACCGACGGATGGAGACACCTTTCTTCTGGGCTATCCGTGCCGCCAGGCTATCCATCCACTCGGGAAGCCGGTAATCGCCGTCGATCAGGAAGGCCACCAAGTCCTTCTCCTTGGTGAACCCGCACGATTCGGCCAATTTCGGGTAGTACGGCGGGTTGTAGGTCATCATCACCGCCGGCGGATGGTCAAAGCCCTCGATGAGCAGCCCCACCTCGTAATTGGTGGACGGGTTGAGCGGCCCCCTCACGAAGGCCATCCCCTTCTCGTGAGCCCACGTCTCCACGGCAGAGAAGAGAGCCGCTGCCGCCACCGGATCGTCGATGCATTCGAAAAAGCCCCAAATACCCATCTTTTCGTCGTGGAGCTCGTTATACCGACGATCGATGATGGCCGCGATCCTTCCCACCGTTTCCGAACCACGCCGGGCCAGAAAGAGCCGGCGCTCGGCAGACGCCCAGAAAGGGTGCCTTCGGGGGTCCAGCAGACGTCGAACCTCCTTCTTCAGGGGCGGAACCCACTTGGGGTACTGAGCGTATATTTTCCAGGGAAAGTCGATGAAGTCCCCGAGTTCCGATCTCCCTTCCACAACCACGATCTCGATGCCGGCCATGAGTGCTCCGTTCGCGGCAGGGCTTCTCACCTGACGGTCGTCCTGCGACCGTCGTGGAGTACCTCGCCTCGATCATCTCGCATTGCGATAGACCCGATTCGGGCGCCGAAAACCGCCTGTGCTGACCGATTCCGCAAGATCCTTCGCCAAACGTTGGCCCCGCACCGCCTGCACGTGTTGGCTCTTGATGGAGAAACGCATATAGTGCCAGATTATGGTGCGTTTCCGGTGCACGCCGGACTTGCGGCTGGTGCGAGGTCACGACACGGGTGCAGCGCGGCTGGCGGTTCCGGGTGATAAGATTGCTCCGGCGGACTGACTTGTCAACGTTTCGGGTCGAATCCGGGTATTGCGTCAGTGAAAGGTGCTGACGTCGCGACGCGCGGTTGGAGTTCACAGCTTCAGCGTGCTCCCGACGCGCTCCGCATTTACGCTAAAGCCGTGAACTCCAACGGAACCTGCACCTTTCACTGACGCAATACGAATCCGGGCATGGGGGAACCTGGGAGGTCTTCGCCCGCGGGCTGTGGCGGTCGGTCCGGACCGGTTCAGGCGCTCTGGGGTTGGCGTTGAGCCGCCCGGTGGAGGTACGAGGATGACGGCCAGGGCTCCTCAGTCTGTGCTGGTCACCGGCGCCAGTGGTTTCATCGGCCGGCACTTGGTGCAGCGGTTGGTCGAGCGTGGTTGCCGGGTGTCATGCCTGGTGCGCGCCACCTCGTGCCTTGACGAACTGCGGTCGGCCGGCGTCCAACTGATCACCGGCGACGTAACCGATCGGGCCGGCATTGGCCGGGCACTGGACGTGTCGCAAGCCGGCATCGTGCTCCACCTGGCCGGGCTGGTGAAGGCGCTGCGGACAGACGATTTCGCGCGTGTGAACACAGGCGGCGTCGACGCCGTCGCGGGTGCCTGTGCTGATCGTGCCGCCCCGCCGGTATTGGTCGCGGTGTCCTCGCTGGCCGCCGCGGGGCCGTGCGTTGCTGGCAGACCTCGCGTGGAAGGCGATTCGCCGACGCCCGTTTCAGCCTATGGCCGCAGCAAACTGGCCGGAGAACGGGCGGCGGCCAAGTATGCCGCAGGGGTGTCGATCAGCATTGTGCGCCCACCGATCGTTTTTGGCCCCGGCGACCGGGGCGTGCTTGAGATCTTCCGGCCGATCGCGCGCTGGGGTATTCATGTCGTGCCCGGTCGGGGCGAGTATCGCTTCTCGCTGATCCATGTCGTCGATCTGGTCGAGGGCCTGCTCCTCGTCGCCGAGAAAGGCGAACGTCTGGACCGCAGCGGCTCGCCGGGCCAAGGCGTCTACTTCATGGCGGCCGAAGACGAACCGACGTATACCGAACTCGGACAGGCAATGGCCACGGCATTGGAGAAAAGGCGTGCAACTGTGGTGCACATGCCCCGGCCGCTCATGCGGCTATTCGGGTTCTGCGGTGACGCGATGGGGCGGATCCGGCAGCAACCCGGTTGGGTCAACAGCGACAAGACCGTCGAAGCCCTGGCCGGGTCGTGGACGTGCTCATCCGTCAAGGCGCGCACGCAACTGGGTTGGGCTCCTGCGGCCGCCTTGGCCGAACGCCTGCGCGAAACGGCCCAATGGTATCGCCAGGCCGGCTGGCTCTGACCAATGTCTCTCCGACAGCGCGGGTCTGTCCGAATGCCTCCCAACGCGATTCTAAGGTCGGCCGTCGGAGGGATGAGGGATGAAACCTGAAACCTGAAGTGGAAACAGGCCCACCTCATGGGGTTCTGGCCTCTGGCCCTCAGCTTTCAGCTTTCAGCCCTCAGCCCTAACTTGGGTGTCATTGGGGTCTGTCCCGCCCGGTCTTTCGTGAGTGCGATCTCCCCCGTACCGCGGGACACCGGCCCATCAGGTCGCTGTCGGCTCACCTCAAGCCCATGCACCGCGGTGCGATCGGGGCGTGGGGCAGTGCTACAGTCTGGCCAGTTCGTCGACCGTGGCGCGGACCGTGGCGCGGATCTGTTCCTGGCTGTGATGGGTGGTGATGAAGAAGCGCAGTCGGGCGGAGTGCTCGGCCACGGCGGGGGGCAGAATCGGGTGGACATTAATGCCACGCTCGAACAGGGCGCGCGCCAGGCGCAGGTTCTTGACCGAGCTGCCGATGATTACCGGGACCACGGGCGTGCCGCCGGCCGAGCCGGTGTTCAGGCCGTGCTCCCGGACCAGCTTCAGGAACAACGCCGACAATTCACGCAGCCGGACCACGCGCTGCGGCTCACGCTGCAGGACCGTCAGGGCTGCCAAAGCGGCCGCCGCGTTGGGCGGGGACATGCCGACGCTGTAGACGAACCCCGGGGCGGTGTACTTGAGGTACTCGATCAGCTCGGTCGAGCCGGCGATGTACCCGCCGCAACTGGCCAGCGACTTGGACAGCGTGCCCATCCACAGGTCGACGTCGGCCCGCTCTACACCCCAGTGCTCGCCGATGCCCCGGCCGGTGGCTCCCATGGTGCCCAGCGAGTGTGCCTCATCGACCAGCAACAGCGTCTTGTGCTTCTTCTTGAGCTCCACGAAACGTGGAAGCTCGGGAAAATCGCCATCCATGCTGTATACGCCCTCGATGGCGACCAGCACACGGCGATAGCTGTGGCGCTCGTCTGACAACAGCGCGTCCAGCGCCTGCCAGTCGTTGTGGGCAAAGGCGCGACGGGTGGCGCCGGAAAGCGCGGCGCCCTGGATGATCGAGTTGTGTGCCAGCACGTCGTGGAGGATCAGATCGCTCGGCCCCAGCAGGTGACCGATGGTGGTGACGTTGGTGGCGTGGCCGGAGACGAACACGACCGCGGCTGGGGTCCCCAGGAATGCGGCCAGGGCCTGCTCCAGATCACGATGCACCTGCTTCTCGCCGGCTACCAACCGGCTGGCGCCAGCGCTGGTGCCGTAGCGGTCGATCGCGGCCTTGGCGGCGGCCGCGACCTCCGGATCGTGGGCCAGGCCGACGTAGTCGTAGACGCTGAAGTTGACGATCTGACGCTGCTCGATGCAAGCCGCGCTGCCGGCGCCGCCCTGGTCGACGCGGAAATACGGGTTGTCGCCGGCCACCACCCACAGCAAGCGTTCCTGACGCTTCAACTCAGCGTACTCGGGGAATTGGGCGAAATCGTAGTGCTCGGGAGGGACCTCGCCGGTGGGGACAGCGGGCCTGGGAGCGTCGATCAAGTGCTTCTGTACCGCCCGGGCCAGGTCCCCCAACGTCTGTGCCTGGCTGAACACCGTGTCGGGCAGGCGGCCGCCGAAAGTCTTCTCCAGCACGGACGCGAGTTCCAGGCGCTGCAGTGAATCCAAGCCCAGGGCGGTGAGGGGCGTTTCCGGGGCCAGGTCGGGTAAAGCCGCGCCGGCTAAGGCGCGGGCATGCTGGCGGACGGCGGCGAGAGCGGCGACCTGCGAAGATGGCGGCGCGGAAGGAGCAAGGGAGGCCCCCGCGTCTTCGGCGCCGGGGCGGGCGGCGGTACCGGGGGCGGTACTCTCGACCGGCAAGCCGCGGTATTCGGCAAGGGCCTTGAGTTCGCCGGCCAGGAAGGCCGCGCGGCAGGCATGGCGCTGGATCTTGCCGCTGGAGGTCTTGGGAATCGTACCGCATCGCACCAGCACGATCACGTCCAGTGCCAAGCCATGCTCATCGAGTACCGCCCCGCGAACCGCATCCAGCACCGGCGCGAAGTCCTCGCCTTTGCGGGTGGCCTCCTGCACCAGAATGAGGCGCCGCTGGCCTTGGTCGTCCGCGACGAAAGCAGCCCCATAACCGTCTTCCAGCAGCGGGTGACTGCCGCGGGCCGTGGCTTCGATATCCTGCGGATGGCGGTTCAGGCCGCGGACGATGATCAGGTCGTCCAGCCGGCCGGTGACGTAGAGTTGACCCTCGCGCATGAACCCCAAGTCGCCGGTCCGCAGGAACGGACCTTCCCCCACGTCGTTCAGGTAGGCCTGGAATGTACTGCGGGTCTGGTCGGGCTTGTGCCAGTACCCCTGACTGACCGACGCTCCGGCAACCCAGATTTCACCGACGCGGTCGGGGGCGGCCTCCGCGTGGGTGTGCAAGTCGACGATCGCCACGCGCACAGCGCCGACGGACGATCCGCAGCCCACCAGGCGCCGAGCCTCCCGCGCCTGGTCGGACTTCACCACGGCGGAGTCAGGCTTCGCCCTGACGGAGTCGGGCACGGGTTCGACATGGCCCTTGGTTAGCGCTGTGTCGTGGAAGACGCCGACGGTCGCGCCGCTGCCGCGCCTCGGGCCGCTGACCATGAGCGTTGCCTCCGACAAACCGTAGGTGGGGTAGAACGCGCCGGGGTCGAAACCACAGGGCGCGAATGCGGCGGCAAAGCGTTCGAGCGTTCCGGGGTCAACGGGTTCGGCGCCGACGAAGGCCAGGGCCCAGGAGGACAGATCGAGGGTGGCACGCTGCTCGCCGGTGATCTTGCGGACACAAAGGTCGTAGGCGAAGTTGGGCCCGCCGGAGATGGTTGCCCGGTACTTGCTGATGGCGGCCAGCCAGGTGATGGGGTTCTGGAGGGCCGCGGCCGGCGAGATGAAAACGACGGGCACACGCGCAAACGCCGGGACCAGGACGCCGCCCACCAGCCCCATATCATGGTACATGGGCAGCCAGAACACAGCACTGTCCTCGTCCCGTAGTCCGAAAGCCTGGTGGATGGCGCAGATGTTGGCCATGAGGTTCGCGTGGCTGAGCACGACGCCTTTGGGCCGACTGGTCGAACCGGAGGTGTATTGGAGCATGGCCAGTGCGTCGGAAGCGATGGCCGGTTCGTTCCAGTGCTCGGCCAAGACATCGGGAATTCCGTCAGTGGCGAGCCACAGGATTCGGGAGGAAGCGGGCGCCTCGTCACTCTTTTCCACCTCGGTCATGACCTGGAACTGAGCGACGGCAGAGGCGGTGCTCAGGGCAACGCGAGACCCGGTATCGGCGGCAATGGCCTGGAAGCGATCGGCTAGGCGGTGGCGATGCGGTGGAGACGTTGGCACGGCCACACAGCCTGCGTATAGACAGCCAAGAAACGCCGTGATGAAGTCGAGGCCAGGCGGATAGACCAGCAGCACGCGCTGGCCGGCAAAACCCATGTCCTGCAGGCAACCTGCGATGGCTCGGGCCCGCCGATCGAGCTTGGCGTAGGTCAGGCTGGGGTGGCCGGACAGGCCGTCGGCGAGATGCGCGAAAGCCGTATGATCGGGACGTTCTTCAGCGTGACGGCGCAACACGCGAACCAGATTGCCGGGAACCTGATGCAGGCCAACGTGCGTTTGGGCGTGAGTCATCATCGCCCGGGATTCCCCATCCGACCGTGGGCCACGACGACCGTGGACCTCTGATCTCTGACTTTTTCTCAAATCCGTCGTTGCCCAAGTCCTCGTTTCCTTGAGTCTGGAGTTCTGGCCGGAACCCCCGATCTTCGTTTACCGGATAGAAATCTACCGTGTGAATGTTCGATGGCAAGCCCTGTGCAATCCCGGACGAGGGCTTTGAGACGCCTGCAGGTCCGTTGACTGCGGCCCTGTGCGTTCCGGTCCGGTTGCACGTACTCGGGGGACCCCTCCCGCCGTAGACCTGGCTGAACTGCGGGTACGGCCCACCACGTTGGTGACGCCACTGAAATCAGCAGACTGCCATCTCTCCTGATCGTGCCACCATGGTAGGGTTTTACCCCATAGAGTGGTGGGGTTTCACCCCATAACAGTCGGCCCAGCCACGGCCTATAGTGTCCATCGTGGCAGACCAACTTCCCAACGGTCCAACCGGAAAAGACCATCGTCAATAAACAGACAAAGGCAGGAAAGGGAAAACAGTATGAGAGCGAAAAGAATCGCGTTGGCTGGGTTGCTTGTGTCGTTCATGCTCGCGGGGTGTCTGATGGTGCCTGGACGCCGCGGCAGGGAAGTGGTCGTGGTGCCGGCTCTTCCGCCCGTTGTGGTGTTGGAGACGGAGCCTTACTACGTCCAAGAGGGGTATCACTATCACTACCAGAACAACGGCTGGTACTACGCGCGGTCAAGGAGTGGGCCCTGGGCACCCCTGCCAAGAGACCGCTACCCCAAAGATGTCAAATTCAAGGGTGGCGGCGGCGGCAAAGACGGGCGACAGAACCCCGGACACCAAGGCAGATAGCTTCCTGCTTACCGAGGCGGGGGTCATCGAGCAGCGGAACCCAAACACTTAACTCGTGGAGCCTGGACTATGCGTCAACACCATTCGCGTCCCGCAGCATGGGTCATTGCGCTTCTCGCCGTGACGTCGTTGGGTGGCCATCGGGTGGCAGCATGGGATTGGGGGTTCTTCTTCGGCAACCGCGCTGACCAGCCCGCGCCCGTCATTGTAGAGCACCGCGCTCCTCCGGAGATGCCGCGCCAGGAGGAATATGAGGTCCTGAGCCGTGGCCCGGTGCATGAGGCCTTTGCCGAGCCCGTTAGCCTGGAAGTTCAGGTGGGCCTGATTGCCCCGGTTGAGCCGCCACCGGATGTCGAGGAAATCCCGCCGGCGGACAGGCCCGAAGGCCGGCAGTTCGCCTGGATCCCGGGGTACTGGTCCTGGGATGCGGACCGGAACGGCTACATCTGGGTCAGCGCCTGCTGGCGCGCGGCGCCGCCGAGCATGTCCTGGATGCCCGGGTACTGGTCTCGGGTGCCCGGGGGCTGGGAGTGGGTCGCCGGTTTCTGGGCGCCTGCCGGTGTTCGGAATCTCGAGTATCTGCCGGCCCCGCCGATGGTCGACGATGTGGAACCGCACAGTTGCCCGGCATCCCCCGACACGATCTGGGTGCCGCCCTGCATGTGCTGGGTCCAGGGCCAGTACGTTCGCCGGGCCGGCTACTGGCTGGTGGCGCAGCCGGACTGGGTTTGGGTGCCGTCTCACTTCGTGCGCACGCCGCGCGGCTACATCTTCGCCGAGGCACACTGGGATTACTCGCTGGAGCGCCGGGGCGTCTTGTTTGCGCCGGTGTATTTCCCGGCGTCGATCCATCGGCGGTCCAACTTCACGTACTCGCCCAGCATCGTCATCGACCTGGGTTTGCTGCGGGTCAACCTGTTCGCGTATCCGCGTTACAGCCACTACTACTTCGGTGATTACTACGACGACGCCTACCTGAGCATTGGCATTTACCCGTGGTTTGACAGTCATCGGCGCCACACATGGTACGACCCGGTTTACGAGCATGACCGCTGGCAGAACCAGCGGTCCGAACCGCGATGGGAGGAACGCGGGCGGGACGAGTACAATCGCCGTCGCGCCGACAGGGACCTCCGTCCGGCCCGGACGTACCGCGAGCAGGAATCCCGGCTGGCCAAGCTGCCCGAACCGCAGCGACGGGCTTCTCAGGTGGCCCAGCCCATGACCGTCGCCGTCACCAACCGGCACGCCCCGGTGAAGTTCGAGCGGATCGACACCGACGCACGGCAGAAGATCTCCACGCAGGCGACCGCCGTGGGCACGTTCCGCGATGAACGGAACCGTTGGGAGTCCACGGCGGCGCCTCCGAAGGCAGCCCAACCGTCCGGCGCGCGCAAAGGCAGTGTGATGCCACCGTCCCAGCGTCAGGAGGCAGTCCAACCGTCCAGGGACTATAAGCCCGCTGTGACGCCACCGCCCCAGCGCCAGGCGACAGCCCAACCGCCCAAGGGACGCGGGGGCACTGTGACGGCGCCGGTCGAGCGCCGGGAAGCGGCGCCGCCGGCCGTGCCGCGAGAACCTGTGTCCGTTCCGCGCCGCGAGGTCAATGTGCCCCAACCGGAACGAGTGCAGATTCCGGCCCCGCCTGTTGTTGGCAGGTCAGGCGGTGTGCTGGGAATCTTCCAGAAAGGCCCACCCGCTCGACCTTCCGACGAAGACAAGGGCAGGGGGGGCAAGGATGACCGCAAGGACAAGGATGACCGTAAGGACCGAGACGAGCGCCACGACAACTGAGCCAGCCGTCGGGGGGGCGACAATGCTACTTCTCAGAGGAAGGCCTCTTCCGAAGTACCGCGGGCGGTCCTCCGCCCGCCTTCTGGGGGCGCCGCCCGGAGGCCGGGCGGCGTACCGCGGAGATTCGTCCGGTGAACGGTGATGGCCGCGAACGAGAACCCTAAAGGAGAAGAGCATGGCAGAGCACTGCGGTCATTGTCGGACTGGCGCCCCGGTTGCGCGGATCCCGCCGCGGCGGGGCGGATCTGATGAACGACCCACACCCATGGTTGCCCAGGCATTGACCCTCCTCCTTGTGGTCATCGTTGCCGGCGCCCTTGGGTTCGCCGGCAGCGGCTGCGCGACAGTGGACCGCGCGGAGCCCGTCGAGCCGGGGGCTTTCGCCGTGCCCGGTGATCAAGCCTGGATTTCCACGGGCGTCACTCTCGATCTCAAGCAGAAGTTGCTCATCGAGGAGGTCGAGCGCCCGCAGCAGATCCTCGTCAAGGGCAACCAGAGGCAGGCGGTCAGCGCGCGCGGGACGTACCTCTTCGATGTCGAGACCGGCCCCTACCCGTTGGAACCCGACCGCTTGCACAATGACCGGCGCTATCCCGGCTACTGTCTCATCGGCCGGATAGGCGAGGACGGCGTCCCCTTCTTTGTGGGGTCGCGCTTCCAGGGTGTGGCGCCGCAGGCCGGCATGCTATGGCTGGGCATCAACGACCCGACGCCGCAACGCAACCGCGGCGCCTTTCGTTGCCGTATATCACGGGACTATCCCGAACCGCCGGAACCCAAGCCGGCTTTCACCGAGGCCGAAACACGCACGGAGGCGCTGGGCAATCCCGCTGCGCCGCCGCCGGCGGCGGCCGAGCCAGTGGCGCAACCGAAGCCCGTTCCCGATGCCAACGTGGTCGTGATTTTTGTGGACGGCCTGCGCCCTGATGTCGCGGTGGAGATGGCGGAGTGGGGACATCTGCCGAACTTCCGCGAACTCTTCCTGGAGAACGGCGCCTGGGTGCGCAATTCCTTCGCCGTGCAACCCTCGCTCACGATAACCAACTTCTCATCCATGATCACCGGCGTCTACTCCAATCGCCACGGGGTGAAAATGCAGGCCTACTACGACCGCGAGGCCGACACCTACGTCAACGGACTCAGTGTCCGCTACTTCACGCGCTTTGCCAACGAGGTGAAAGCGCGCGGGGTCAAGACGATCTATGACTATTTCCCGGACAGTTTCGGCGCCGGGGCGATGCCGTACCAACCACTCCGGGCAAACGTGCTGCAGATGAATATGGTCGAGTGGCTGCACCGTGCCGTCAACACGGCCAACTACAGCAGCAACATCAAGGACAAGATGGACGAGGTGCAGACGCGCTTTGCGGTGGACCTGGCGTCTTCGCCGAAAGTCAAGGTGATGCTGGTATGGCTGCCGAGTACCGACGTCGTCAGCGAGCACACCCCGCACGGGCAGTTTGGCGGCTGTCGTCCGACCATCGCCCGCATGGATGAAGACCTTGGCCAGATCGTGGAGCGGTTCAATATCCGACACCGGTTCGAGAAGACCTACTTCATCCTCGTCTCCGATCACGGCCACGTAGGCGGCCATGACATCGTCAACCAGCGCTTTGACGTGAAGCGCGAGATCTTCCACGCCTACTTGCAGATGAACGTGGTCGGCATGTGGCACCGGTTCAACTACCCTGGCGCGCCGGCGGACCGTCTGGGCGCCGTGTCCGACTCCGACGGCGCCGTGGGCATCTTCCTGCCATTGAGGCGTGTGGACTCGGACGACCTTTCCATCCCCAGTACCTACGAGCAATTGACCCACTACAGCTTGGCGGACGAAAGCCGGGTGAATGTCGTGGAGCTCTTTGCCGAGTACAGTTCAAAGGGTCGCTGGCCGCTGCCGGACACCACGAAGCGGCCCGTGGATTTTGCCGTGGCGAAGGTGGACGCCGATACCGTCCTGATCTACAAGACTATGGATCGCCAGGCGCTGATCCACGCGCGCCGCAACGCCGACGGCGTCTTTGAGTTCAAGTACGAACCGGTGCGTCACCACGCGCTTGGCCAGCCGCTGGAGCCGATCACCAGCGGCGACCCGCTGGGCTACCTGGACAGCGCGGCATTCCGCAAGGAAGTCCGCAACGTGCCGCACTGGATGGAGAGCTATCACACCGGCACGGAGTGGCTGCAGGCCACCTACAGAACGGAATACCCCGGGTGCGTGGACACCCTGAACCTTTACTTTCGCTGGGACGGCCCGGTGACCAAGGACTCGCCCGTGCCCTCTCAGCCGGACATCCTGCTGTTTGCCAGCAAGGGCTGGGTCTTCGAGCCGAAGATCAACCTGGAAAACCGGAATGAGGCCACCATCGGCAGCCGGCACGGCATGGCCTTCCGCGAGGCGACCAACCACTGCCTCTTTGTCTCCGGACCGGGAATCCGGAAAGGCGTGATCATTGAAACGCCGCACCGGATAATGGACCTCATGCCGACTGTCCTTCAGATGGCGGGCAAAGACCCGAACAGTACCGGGATGGACGGCCGCCCAATCCGGGAGATATGGGAGGGACTCCAATGAAACACAGGAGCCTGTCAACCTGGTGCTGGATGGTGATCGCGACCCTACTTCCGCTGGGCGGCATGGGCTGCGTCTCGGTCGTGCGTCCGCAGCCGCTCGTCGTTGGCTCGGCGGAAACCGGCGACGTGCGTGTGGTCAAATACCCTGCTTACATCCTGGTCCACGATTCCGAGTCCTTCTGGGACGCGCATCAGATCAAGGACAACCTCGTCGGGCTCACGGAAGGGGAAGTCGTGCACTGGGTTGACCTGGGGGTTGACGGTCTGACGCCGGGGCCCCAGCATCGCCCCGTGGAGAACAGTATCGAGTGGATCAAGAACCGTTATGCACAACTGCCGGACTGCGCGCCGGTGCGCATCGTGGACGGCTTGTTCTCCGCGGTGGGGATCGAGAAGACCACCCTGCTGAGCGGCGCCACCAAGATCGCCTGGGCCCCCACTGATCCAGTATCGTATTTCGTGTTCACGCGAGTGGTCTACCTGACCGATTGGGGGCAGGAAACCCTGGGCGAGGTTAATACCGCTGCCGGCTATGTTGCGCCCTGGCGGGGTCCGTTCATCCCTCTGGTTGTGACCGTGCCGGTGAACCGCGGCGTGGACTGGACGCAGAACGGCGCGATCGCGCTCTATGTCCATGTCTTTCACAAAGTGAGCGTTGGCTTGGATTCCGCTCTGGACGGCTGCGAGGCCGCGTGGGGCGGCGTGGTGTGGTGCTTTGTGTGGAAGCGCTAGCGTGGTGTCTCTCAATCTGGCCATGGAACGCGAAATGCAACCGACGACCGCTCCCGTCCCGGACGGTTTGGGGTCTCGCCGCCACAGCCGTACGCTCGTGCTGACGGCGGCGACGGCCCTCGGAATCTATCTCTGTTACCGGCTGGCCCTGCCCTTCTTGCCGGCGTTGGTTTGGGCCCTGGCGCTGGCGGTCATGTTCACCCCGTTCCAACGGTGGGTCGAGTCGAAAGTAAAGCGCCCGAACCTGGCGGCGGCCATTTCCGTCCTGGTGATCGGCGTGGTCGTGCTCGGGTTGGCGACGTTCGTGGGGCAACGGCTCGTCCAGGAGGCAGCGAACGGCGCGGAACTCATCACGACGAAGGTCGAGTCCGGCGAATGGCGGCACGCCCTCGAAGCCCACCCGCGCCTGGCGCCTCTCGCCGACTGGCTGGAGCGGCAGAACTTGCCGGGAATCCTCAAGACGGTCGCCATCTGGATGACCACCACCGGCGCTTCGTTCGTCAAGGGCTCCCTGGTTGAGGTAATTGGACTTCTTCTGACCTTCTATCTGCTTTTCTTTTTTCTCCGCGACCGTCGTGAAGCGCTCCAGTCGCTCCGGTCTCTGTTGCCACTCTCGGAAGTAGAAATGGACCGGCTGTTGGGCCGGGTCGGCGATACCATTTTTGCCGCGATCCACGGAACGCTGGCCGTCGCCGCTGTGCAGGGCCTGTTGGGCGGACTGATGTTCTGGTGGTTGGGCCTGCCGGCGCCGTTGCTCTGGGGAGTGGTGATGGCCTTAGTGGCGGTGGTGCCGGTGTTGGGCACCTTTGTGGTTTGGATGCCGGCGGCCCTCTTTCTGGCGTTGGATGGCAGTTGGGAGAAAGCCCTGATCCTTGCCGTGTGGGGCATGCTTGTCGTAGGTACCATCGACAACGTGCTTCGTCCCATCCTGGTTGGGAATCGACTGCAACTTCACACCGTCCACGCCTCCATCTCGATCATCGGGGGCGTGATTCTGTTTGGTTCGGCCGGGTTCATCATGGGGCCCGTGGTTCTCACGATCACCACGGTGCTTCTGGAAATCTGGCGCAGCCGAACAGCGGCTGAAACGGCGGCGACAAAGGACGTTGCCGCACGGGCGGTCGAGAAGACCGGGCTGGCGCTATGCATGGGTGCCATATCACTCCACCCCTCGGACGGGGATACACGGGTAGGGTTACACCCCATAGAGAGGTAGGGTTTCACCCCATAACAAGCGGCCCAGCGGCGCCCTATAGTCTTCATAATAGAGGGCCGAATACCGGACAGATCGAGGGGAGTGATGGCATGAGTACCGAACAACATCGCCCTCGCCGGGAGGCAGACGCAAGGCCACGGGGAGCCGTTTCGACAAGGTGAAGTGCCAAACCGAGAGGAACCAGAAAATGCGAAACGCATATGGCGATACGCCCCAACACGAGAAAGTGAGAGGTTCGATGCATGCACACGCGCCACGGTCACTTGGCGTGAACGGACCGAAACGGACCCTCATGGGCCTGGTCATGGCGGTGGCCGTGATGCTCCCCGGTTGGACGGTGTCCGCGGCAGGTCCGACGGCAGTCGACCTGGGATCGGCTGCCAATTTCACGATTCTGGGCGGTTCGGCGATCACAGTAGGTGCAGGTTCCACCATCGTTAGTGGGGATGTCGGACTCAGCCCAGGCGGAGGAGTTTCCATGGGTGTGACCAACGCCCAAGTGAATGGTGTAATCTATAAGGTAGACAGCGGTGGGCCTCCTGATGTTCCGGGGGAGGTTGTGGTTGATTCTGGACTGTTAGGGCTAGCTAAAGATGCTTTGACCGCGGCGTACATCGATGCGTTTAACCGAACACTGCCGACTGCCGTGGATCCCGGAGCCGGGGAGATCGGTACGCTGGACCTCGGCCCTGGCCTCTACAAATTCACGGGCACGGCTAAGATAACAACCGGTGATCTCACGCTCACGGGTACGGGTGGTCCAAATGATGTCTGGATCTTCCAGATAGCAACTTCACTGACAGTGGGCGACAGCATCAGTGTTATCCTGGCCAGCGGCGCACAGGCCAGAAATGTTTTCTGGCAGATCGGCTCTTCTGCGACTCTTGGAATCTCCTGCAACTTCAAGGGGACCATGATGGCTGAAGCATCCATCACGATGAATGCCACATCAGGGTTGGAAGGCCGAGCCTTGGCACGCAGCGGCCAGGTTACATTCAACGGCACGAGCGTCAGTCTGCCGCCACCGAACAGCGCACCGGATGGAACGGACAATACGGTGACGACGAACGAAGATACCGCGTTCGTGTTTGCGGCGAGCGACTTCGGGTTCACCGACCTGAACGATGCGCCGGCGCCAAACACGTTGCTGGCGGTGAAGATCACGACGGTACCATTGGCCGGCAGTCTGAAACTGGGCTTTTTGATGGTGAACGCCGGGGATGTGGTGGCGGTGGCGGACCTCCCGACCCTGGCGTTCACGCCGGTGGCGAACGCGAACGGGGCGGCGTACGCGAGCTTCACGTTCCAGGTGCAAGACGACGGCGGCACTTTGAACGGCGGGGTTGACCTGGACCCGACGCCGAACACGATGACGGTCAATGTGACGGCAGTGAACGACGCCCCGGTGGCGGTCAACGACGCCTATGCGGTCGCCGAGGCCGGGACCCTCAGCCCGGTGGCGCCTGGCCTGCTCGCCAACGACACGGACGTGGACGGCCCCGCCCTTAGCGCCGTGCTCGTCGCCGGCGTGGCGCACGGCGCGCTGACGCTGAATGCCGACGGTTCGTTCACTTACGTCCATGACGGCAGCGAGACCACGAGCGATGGCTTCACCTACAAGGCGAACGACGGGTCGCTGGACAGCAACATCGCGACCGTCTCGCTCACCGTGATCCCGGTCAACGACGCGCCGCTGGCGGTGGCCGACGCCTATACCGTGGCCGAGGGCGGGACCCTGAGCCCGGTGGCGCCGGGCGTGCTGGGCAACGACACGGACCCGGAGAGCGACCCGCTGAGCGCGGTGCTCGTGAGCGGCGCGGCGCACGGTTCGCTGGTGTTTCATGCCGACGGCTCGTTCACCTACATCCACAACGGCGGCGAGACCATTCCCGACAGCTTCACCTACAAGGCGAACGACGGGGCTCTGGACAGCAACATCGCGACCGTGACCATCACCGTGACGCCGGTCAACGACGCACCGGTGGCGGTGAACGACGCCTACACGGTGGCCGAGGGCGGGACCCTGAGCCCGGCGGCGCCGGGCGTGCTGGGCAACGACACGGATGCGGAGGGCAGCCCGTTGACCGCGGCGCTGGTGACCGGCGTGGCACGCGGCACGCTGACGCTGAATGCGAACGGTTCATTCACCTACGTGCACAACGGCAGCGAGACGACCAGCGACAGCTTCACCTACAAGGCGAGCGACGGGGTGCTGGACAGCAACATCGCGACCGTAAGCATTACCGTGACGGCGGTCAACGACGCGCCGGTGGCGGTCAACGACGCCTATGCAGTGGCCCAGGGCGGGACCGTGAGCCCGGCGGCGCCCGGCATCCTGGTCAACGACACCGATCCCGAGGGCGGCGCGCTGACCGCGGTCAAGCTGACCGACCCGCTGCACGGGACGCTGTCGCTGAGCGCGAACGGCGCGTTCACCTACATCCACGACAACAGCCTGACGATCACCGACAGCTTCACGTACAAGGCGAACGACGGAGCGCTGGACAGCAACATCGCGACCGTGACCATCACGGTGACGGCGGTGAACCAGGCGCCGGTGGCGGTGAACGACGCCTACACGGTGGCCCAGGCCGGAACCCTGAGCCCGGTGCTGCCGGGCGTGCTGGGCAACGACACGGACGCGGAGGGCAGCACGCTGACCGCGCTCAAGGTAACCGACCCGGTGCACGGCATCGTGACCGTGAACGCGAACGGCTCGTTCTCGTACACGCACGACGGCAGTCTGACGACCACGGACAGCTT
>MHBL01000044.1 GCA_001803235.1 Lentisphaerae bacterium RIFOXYA12_64_32 | reverse complement strand
TGACGGACCGCCTCAGATGTCTTTCCCCCGTCCGCCGCCGGCGGACGGGGGAAAGGGAAGTGGGGGCGCGGTGCGGCGTAGTAACCAAGATAAACCCGTTCACCTGCCACGCAAGGTGGCAGGGGTCTATGCTCCACCCTTTACGCATTACGGCCCAAGGCCTCACCGCGAGAACAGCCTCCGGCACCCCTCGACACAGGCAGCCAGCACCTGACCTTCAGCCCGTAACACGTCGAGAAACGCGGCCATCCCGGGGGTCCATGCCCGCGCTGCGACGATCACCGACAGGAACACCAGCAGCAGGTTACAGAACAGGATTATGGCCAGAGAGAAGAACGCTCCGTACAGACTCAAATCCTGCTGTCCTTGGTACAGGGCCCACGCCGTCAGAACCACGTGAAAGGCATAGGTCACCCCAAGTCCGGCGTAGAACACGTGGGTCACGATCGGCCCGGGTGTCCGCACCCAAAAGCACAGTACGCCGTAGATCCCGATCCACAGCAAGGTATAGATCGGCACAAAATAGGGCGCCAACACGATCCAGACGTTGGCGCCCGACACCGCCACACTGCCCTTTGAAGCACTGACTTCGAGAGTCCCGGTCTGACGCAGGAACAACTTGGCCGTGAACCAGTGCGTGAGTTCGTGCCCCAGCACATACACCGGCGTAAACCGGCAGACGAGGGCGAACACGATCGCGCCGCTCAGGAAGCCAATGCCGGCGGGCATCAGCACCGCCTGCCGGTGCAGCTGGCCCGGCAGGGCAAGAATCGCCCCAGCCAACCCCCCGCTGAGGAACAGCAGCAACCACGCGGCCACGAGCCGGAAAAATAGGCCGATGTACTCCATTAGGGTGTGCGTGTGTCCTGTAGCAGTCGCCGCCCGCCCAGGGCGATCGTCAACGTTGCGGAGTCCGCCAGTGTCAGGTCAGCCCCGACCGGAACTCCCGCGGCAATGCGCGTAATCCGGACCGGATACGCCTGGAACTCCGCGGCCAGGAAATGGGCGGTGGCCTCGCCCTCCACGTCCGAACTCGTGGCCAGGATCAACTCGCGGACCTCGCCCTGCTCGAGGCGCCGTCGCAGCGGCTCCAACCGCAGCGTTTCCGGGCCACGGTCCTCCAGCGGCGCAATGCGTCCGCCCAGCACATGGTACAGCCCACGGTAGCAGCCCGCATTTTCGATAATCGGAACCTGCAGCGCCTGCTCCACCACGCAGACGATCTGCCGGTCACGCGAGGGGTCACGGCACACCCGGCATTGCCGGTCGTCGCAGAGATTGCCGCAGTCCTCGCAGAAGAAGATGCGCACCTTCAGGCTCGCGATCTCCTCGCCGAAGCGGCGCAAGTCCGCTTCCGGCCACTCGAGCAGCGCCAGCGCCAACCGCTCTGCCGTGCGCCGCCCCACCCCTGGAAAACGGCGGAACAACGACACCAACGACTGCAGCGGCGCGGGAAATGCAGACGATGTGGTCATCACAGGCCTCGTACAGCGCGTCGTCTTGACTCCCGATTCATTGCCCTTGTCACGGTTCAGGTTCTTCAGGCCGCAGGCTCTTCGCCCCTGGGCGTCGCCCAGCCCGTGACACCTGGAGCCGCGTCATCCACGCACATCCACGACCGTGCCCCTGAACGCCTTGCAGACCTGGTGGACGAACGGGTTCTGCTCAACCTTGCGGCGGATCTCCGGCGTCGACTCCAGGCGCGACGGCGCCGTGTCGCTCGAGACGCCGTCGAGCCACTTCTTCACCACCAGCCGGCCGTGCGGCGTCGGACTGACCCGTTCGAAACATTTCTGCAGCACGCTCATGTTGTCGGAACCCATCAACCTCTGGATGTGCTCGTCAGGGACATCCTCATCGTAGGCCACATGCAGCACGCCGTTACGGAACGACACCGGCCTGAACTCCTGCATGTACAGGCGAAGCTGATGCCGCCCCGGCGTGCGGTCCACTTCCTCGATGAGCCGGTGCCACAGACGGGCGGGCTCGTCCACCGGCTCCAGCCCCGCGTCCGTGGCGATATCGTCCAACACGTCTTCGTCCGCCGAAACCTCGTCAGGTCTGATGTCCAGCGGCGGACTCTCGTCGGCCTCAGCCGCCGCCGGCTCCGCTTCGCCATCGTCCTCCTCGTCGCCGTCACCCGCAAACGAGCCTGCGACCGCCGGCGGCGGTGCGGTCGGGGTCGCCCGTGCGGGCGGCGGAGTCGCGATGCGGTCTGGAGTCTTAGCCGGTGTCGGAGGCGGCGAACGGTCGGCTGAAGCAGGGGGTCCGGGGGGCGGCCGAAGCGTACTGGGCGCGGCCGGGGCTGGCGCGGGAGCCGTCGGACGCGGTGCGGGGGCCGGAGGGGCTCGGAGACCGGGACCGCCCTGACCAGCGGCAGGACGCGGCGGCGGCGTTGCGGGCGGGCGCTGAACGGACGGAGGTGCTGCCGCCGCCGCCGTGGCACGGTGGGTTCCGGCGGCTGGCACCGCTCCCCCGGCGCCGCGCAACTCGTTGAGGCGCGCAACCACGTCGTCGATCTGCGGGCTGTGCGCGTCCGTGATGATTCGTGCCAGGGCCGCCTCCAGGGAGATCCGCTTGTTGAGGGCGGAGCGGAAGGCCCAGTCCTCGGCAATCAGCCCCTGGAGGACACGCTGGACGAAGCCCGGTTCGGCCGAGCGCGCCAGGCGCTGCAGGTCCGTCAGTTCGCTGTCGCTGACCTCCAGGAGGTTCTCCGGGGCCTGGCAGGTGGCGCAGATCATCACGTCCCGCACAAACACCACCAGGTCGCCGTAGAGCCGCTCCAGATCGCGCCCCCGATCCGCCAGCGACTGGATGATGGTGAAGACGCGTGACAAGTCGTTCTGGAACATGCCTTCGACCACCTCGATCAGTTCGCCGCCCGACGCCAGGCCGAACACTTCGATGACATCCTTCTCCTCGACCTGTTCGGTGTCGCTGCCGGTCCCGCAAAAGGAGATCATCTGGTCGAAAATGGACTGGGCGTCGCGCATGCCGCCGTCGGCCGCCCGCGCGATCGCGGCCAGGGCCCGGTCGTCGATGCGTACCTTCTCCGCGTCCGCGATACGGCGCAGGCTCTTGGCGATCAGCGACACCGGAATGCGCTTCAGGTCGAAACGCTGACAGCGCGACAGGATGGTGGGCAGCACCTTGTGCGGTTCGGTCGTGGCGAAGAGGAACTTCACGTGGGCCGGCGGTTCTTCGAGAGTCTTGAGCAGCGCGTTCCAGGCCGCGGGGGACAACATGTGCACTTCGTCGATGATGTAGATCTTGTAGCGGCTCCGGGCGGGAGTGTACTGCACGTTGTCACGGATGTCGCGGATGTCCTCGACCTTGTTGTGCGAGGCCCCGTCGATCTCGATCACGTCCAGGGCCGAACCGGCCGTAATCTCGCGGCAGGACTGGCACTGGCAGCACGGTTCGGGAACGCCGCCGGCTTCGCAGTTCAGCGCCTTGGCAAAGATGCGAGCACTGGTCGTCTTGCCGATGCCGCGCGGCCCCACGAACAGGTACGCGTGGCCGACACGACTGCGGCTGATGGCGTTCTGCAAAGTCTGCGTGATGTGCTCCTGCCCCACCACGTCTGCGAACGTCTGCGGTCGCCATTTCCGAGCGAGAACCTGGTATGCCATGACGATGGCCTCCAATGCCGGCAGACGGGAAAAGTGTTCGGGGTTCAGGTGTCAGTGTTCAGGAATGCGCAACCGCGTTCAGCAACAGAGTGTTCCTTCCTGACTCCCGAGACCCGGCTCCTGCCGCCTTCTGCGGAAAACCTCACCCGGCCCTGCTTGCCGACGAGGATGAACGGTCACCTGCCGCAACGCAGCGGGCTGAAAAAGAACGACCTGTGCAAGAAGGGGATCAGGCCCCGTCACCTTCCGACAGTACTGCGGGCGGCCCCCCGCCCGCTTCTCGGCGCCCACGCAGAACAAGACCCGTATGGCGGGCGGGGGGCCGCCCGCGGTACTGCCTGTCAGGAGGGGCCGGCCTGGGCTGGCACCACACTGCTCCGCTTATTGCACAGGTCGAAAAAGAAAATGCCGCTGTTGCCACGCTCAGGTGTCCTACAGCGCCCGGGCCACACCGCTTAGGGCTGCTTGGTTCCCCATCTGACCCGGTTCACAGGCGGCCCGCCGCATAGGTCCCGAAACACGGCAACAACGGCAGGGTAACTATACCCCGACGGCGGGCGCGTGGCAACGAACCGCACCGGAAAAATACTCCAACAGCAGTCCCAGCTCCTGGCGCTGTCTGGGGCGGGGCACCACCCGGTCGATGAACCCGTGTTCGAGAAGGAACTCAGCCGTCTGGATCCCCGGCGGCAATGCGTTGCCTGCCGCGCGCCGGAGCGCCCGCGGCCCGGTGAACCCGATCCGCGCACCGGGTTCGGCGAGAATGACGTCGCCCAACGAGGCGAAGCTGGCCAGGACCGTGCCCGAGGTCGGGTGCGTCAGAATCACGACAGTGAGCAGACCGGCGTGACGGTGCCGCCCCAGCGCCCCCGCGGTCTTGGCCATCTGCATCAGGCCGAGAGCACCCTCCTGAATGCGTGCGCCGCTGCTGGCCGTGATCAGCACCAGAGGCAACCCCTTCTGCGTGGCCAGTTCGGCCAGGCGGGCGATCTTTTCGCCGATCACCGACCCCAGGCTGCCGTCCATGAACCGGCAGTCCATCACTCCCAACGCCAACGGCCGGCCCGCAAGGGTCGCCGTGCCGCACAAAACGGCGTCATTCATTCCCGTCGCCTCGCGGGCCGCCGTCAGCCGGTCGGTGTACAGGGCGGCCCCGAACCCCAAGGTATCCACAGACTCCAGGCCTGCGTCGGTTTCGACGAACGTGTCGGGGTCGACCAGCAGTCCGACGCGGCGTGGCGCGGACAGCGGGTAGTGGTGCCCACAGTCGGCACAAACCTGCCAGTTCTCATCCAGCGTAGCGTGATAGATGGCGGCTCCACAACCGGCGCATGTCGCCCAAAGTTTGCCCTCGTCGGCCTTCTTCGGCGCCTGAGCACTGGAGTAATTTTGCTTCCGGATCAGTGGCATGGTCAACCCCGCGCCGCGGTGATCACGCTGACGGTCGCAACCTGCGCCTCCCGCAGCTGCTGCGTCACTGCGGCAAGAGTCGCGCCCGTGGTCAGTACATCGTCGACCAGCAGTACGTGGCGACCGCTGAGCCGGTCGTTGCCGCGCACCGCAAACGCGTCCTTCATATTACCCTGACGCGCCGTGAAATCAAGCAGTGCCTGCTGTGCTGTCCAGCGCCGCCGGCGCACGTGCCGGCCCAGGTCCAGCCCGAGGTGGCGGCAGAGGCAGCCGGCGAGCAACTCGGCGTGGTTGTAGCCACGGCACATGTGTCGAAACCAGTGTAACGGCACGGGCACGACCAAGTCCGGTGCGCCGCAACCGTGACGGTGCCAGCTCTCGGCCATCCGTGCGGCGAAGAATGGAGCAAGGTACGTGTGGCCTTGGTACTTGAACCGGTGCACCAGTTCGCGCACCACACCGGTGAGGGGGAACACCGATACGGCATGTTCCCACGGCCGTCCGCCGGCGCGCAGGCACTCGCCACAGGCGTTCAGGACTCCGTCCAGCGGTCCACCGCAACAGCCACAGCGGGGCGTCGGCAGGGCGGGCAGCCGCGAGACGCACCGCGCACAGACGTCCGAATCCGCGACCGGCGCGGCAGCCAGGCAGACAGAACAGACATCCGACAGGGCGAATCGGGTCAAAAGCCGAACGGCGGCGCGCATGCTTCCCCTCAATGCTCCCGAGGTCCTCGGAGTACAACGCCAAGAATTGAACCACAGAGACACGAGAAGAAGGTCACGGAGCGATGGCCGCATTTGCTGCGGCGGGGGCCGCGACAAGTGCGGCCATCGACCTGTGCCTGGAGAATACGGGGAAGCCCTTGCGGGCAGGCCGTTTGAACTTGACGTTCTCCAGCAGAAGGATGTGCGGCCGTGAGGCCGGCGGCCAGCCGGCCTCACGGCCGCACATCTCCTCCTCTTCCTCTGCTCATCCGTGCCTCTGTGCCTCCGCGGTGAAGTCTTCCTGATGTCACCGCAGCACGGCACGCTTGGCGGCCAACGCGCCAACCTAACTTCCGGCGTCCAGCTTCTTCTTCAGCTCGGCCACCGTGCTCTGGAGCTCCTTGACGGTGTTCTTGAGCTTCTCGAGTTGCTTGGGTACCGTCAGGGTCCTGACAAACTCGCGACGGTCCATGGCCGGCGACCCGACGACATGCGCCCCGGCCGGGACGTCTTTCGGCACACCGCACTGCGCCATGACCATGGCGCCGTCGCCAATGTTCAGGTGCCCGGCCAAGCCCGCCTGGCCCCAGAGGACCACGCCGCGACCGATCCGCGTGCTCCCGGAGATGCCGACCTGGGCAATGACGAAGCAGTGCTCGCCAATCACCACGTTGTGCGCCACCTGGACCAGATTGTCGATCTTGGTACCACGCTTGATCCAAGTGCGGCCGAACCGCGCCCGGTCGACAGTCACGTTGGCACCGATCTCAACGTCGTCGTCGATCTGTACAATCCCCACCTGCGGGATCTTGGTGTGCCCGGTCGGTCCGGGAATGTAACCGAACCCGTCGCTGCCGATCGTGGAGTTGCAGTGGATGATGACGCGGTCGCCGAGCCGACAGCGTTCGCGGACCGACACGCTCGGATAGATCAGGCAGTTGGCGCCAATCCTGGCGTCATGGCCGATGTAACAGCCGGCCGCGAGCACCGTGCCTTCGCCAATCACCGCGCCGGCTTCGACAACCGCGCAAGCGCCAACGTGCACACTTCCCGGCACGGTGGCAGTGGGGTCCACAACGGCGGCGGGGTGACGTCCAGGCGGAAACACAACCGGCGGCGGCGCAAAAACTTGCACGACCTTCGCGAACACGGCCGACGCGTTCTTGCTCACAATCCACGCCCGGCCCTGGGGCGGCGGCTCGGCAAAATCCTCAGGCACCAGCACCACGCCTGCCCTTGACGGCAGCACTTGTGCGCGGTATTTCTCGTTGCCCAGGAATGAAACGTCCGTGGCCGTTGCCTCGTCCAGCGAGGCTACCCCGGTCAGCACCAGATTGTCCGGCCCGACCAGGCGGCCCCCCGTCAATGCCGCCACCTCCCCCGATGTCTTGCTGCGGGACTCCTGCACGCTCACTCCTTGTCGTCCTTGACCGCAGCGGCCCCGCCCTGCTGCAACGGCGCAGCCCCGGTCTCGGCCGCTTTCTTCTTCGCTTCCTCGACCTCCGCCTCGTGGCCCTTGTTCAACTCGCCCAGCACGGCCTCGGTCACGTCCAGCGAACTGGCATGATAGATCACGACCGGAATGAAGTTCCGCGTCAGGCCGGACGAATCCAGGACCAGGTCGAAGCCCTCCCGCTCGCCGTACTTCTTCAAGAATTCGGTGATCTCCTTGACGATCTCGCTACGCAGTTCCAAGTATTTTCCCTGCAACTCTTTGTCGGTCTTGGTGAGGAAGTCCTTGAATTCCTTCTTCTTTTCCTGGTACAGGCCGTTCTTCTCTTCCGCGCCCTTGCGATTATCCGCCCGCACTTCGTCGCTGAGAGCAATATTCAGGGACTTCTCCTGCTGCTCGTCGCGCTGCTTCTTGATGGCATCGATTTCCGCCGCCAGGTTCTTGGCGTGGTCGCTGTACACATCCTTCTGCTTCTGGAAAGCCGAGTCAGACCGAGATGTCTTGTAGTAGCCCTGGAAGACCTTCTCCATATCGACCAGGCCGAGTTTCCCCGCCCACGCCGCTCCGGCCGTCAGCCACAACGCCCCGGCCACCGCCATCGTTCTCATCAATCGTACCATCGTCCTTACTCCTCACATTGACGTGTGGCCCAGCGCCCGGCCATACCCCGGGACGACGCCACCTACTTTGACCCGTTCGACGCAACGGCTGGTCCACCGGTCCGAGCCAGCTCCGCCGTCAGCAACTCCACGACATCTCTGAACTTCGGAACATTCTGCGGATCCAAGTCCATCAGGCTGCGGTGCGCCTCCAGAACCAACCCCGCCATCCCGGCCACGGATACGGCGCCTTCTGCCGCCTCGCACAAGCCGCTCCACGTGACCGGCGCCACCGGCTTGTCCGCGTACGCCCAGAGCTTCGATAGCCCGACTCCGCCCATCAGGTCCTTGATGCTTGGGGCGGCATTGACGACCACAAACTGCGCCTGGTTCCGGCCTGCCAGCCCGATCATGGCCAGAACACCAAGAAAGGTGCTGTCCATGCCCTGACACTCGGACAGATCGAGGATGAAACGCTTCGCGCCACCCTTGACGGTGCGGACCCCGAAATCGCGTAGTTCCTGGCTGACCTTGAACGTGGCGCGACCGAGGACGCGGACCTGTACGACCTCGTCCGTGGTAGCCACCAACACCCGTGCCTCAGCCATGGGCCCGCACCTCGATCCCGGCAGTTCCCCGATCTCACGTCACTCGTCACTCGACTCCCTGGCACGGCGTAGTGCCCGGACGAAGCCGGCCCGTCACTCCAATACCGCCTTGATCCGCCTCACACCGCGGCTGGAACTCTCTTCCTTGGCGATCCGGAACTTGCCCAGCGTCCCGGTCCGTTCCGCGTGCGGACCGCCGCAGATCTCCATACTCACGTCGCCAATCTTGAAGACCTTGACTCGCTCACCGTAACGCTCGCTGAACAGCGCGATGGCCCCGGCGGCGCGCGCTTCATCCAGTGCCATTTCCTGGCAAGTGACGACCTGGTCGCGGCTGATCGCGTCGTTCACCAAAGCCTCGACCTTGGCCTGCTCTTCCTTGCTCACGGGTGCACCGTGTGTGAAGTCGAACCGCAACCGGTCCGCCGTAATGTTCGACCCCGCTTGCCCGACGTGATCACCCAGAACCTTGCGCAGCGCCGCCTGCAACAGGTGCGTGGCCGTGTGGAGCTTGGCCGTCTTTTCGGACGCGTCCGCCAGCCCGCCCTTGAACTTCTGCTCGGCGCCCGCGCGCGACAACTCTTGGTGTTTCTTGTACGCGTCGTGGTAGCTGGCTGTGTCGACGGTGAAGCCGCGTTCGCCGGCCATTTCGGCCGTCAGTTCGAGTGGGAAGCCGTACGTCTCGTAGAGATAAAAGGCCTTGCGCCCACTGATGACCTTCCGTTCGACATGCGCCGGGAAGGAGTCCACCAGCTTGTTAAACTCGCGGGTGCCACGCTCCAGCGCACTGGCAAACTGCTCCTCCTCCTGCTGCAGGAGGTTCCGAATCTGGTCGCGGTTCTGTGCGAGCGCGGGATACGCGGTGCCGTACTCCGCCACCGCCACGTCGGCCAAGTCCGCGGTGAAGGCCTGCGTCACACCCAGCTTGCGCCCCTCGCGGATGGCGCGCCGGATCAGGCGCCGCAGCACATATGCCTGGTCCACATTCCCGGGCACTACGCCGTCACCCATCAGGAACGCCGCCGTGCGCAGGTGCTCGACCACGATGCGGCCCGAGCGGGTAGCGCCGGGTGCGTCGGTCTTGGCGATCTCGCCGAGCTTGCCGAGTAGGCCGGCGAACAGTTCGGTCTCGAAACAACTGCGCTTGCCCTGCAGGATGGCGGTCACGCGCTCCAGCCCCATGCCGGTGTCGACATTGCGCTGCGCCAGCGGCGCAAACGAGCCGTCCGCCTGCTTGTTGTACTGCATGAACACGTCGTTCCAGATCTCGACGAACTTGCCGCAGTTGCAGGCGACACCACAGTCGGGCCCGCAAGCCGGCTGGTCGAACTCGACGAACATCTCGGTGTCCGGCCCGCAGGGTCCGGTCTGGCCGGCCGGACCCCACCAGTTCTGCGCCTTGCCGAGAAACACGATCCGGTTCTCCGGAATGCCGTGCTTCTTCCACATCCCGGCCGCCTCGTCGTCACGCGGCGCATCCTGGTCGCCGGCGAAGCAGGAGACCCAGAGTTTCTGCACCGGTATGCCGAGCTCGCGGGTCAGGAACTCGTAGCTCATGGCAATGGCTTCGTCTTTGAAGTAGTCGCCTAGCGACCAGTTGCCGAGCATTTCGAAGAAGGTCAGGTGCGTGGTGTCGCCCACCTCGTCGATGTCACCGGTGCGCACGCACTTCTGGCAGTTCACCAGGCGCGTCCCGGCCGGGTGCTTCGCGCCGAGCAGGAACGGTACCAGCGGGTGCATGCCCGCCGTGGTGAACAACACCGTGGGGTCGTTCTCCGGAATCAGGGAAGCGCTGCCGATCTCGGCGTGGTTGTGGCGCCTGAAAAAATCGATGTACGTGCGTCTGAGTTGGTTCGCCTTCACCCGTCAACCTCAAATGTCATGGCCCAAGCCACGGCCCCGTTGATATCGCGACACCGCGAGTCTGGGTAAAACCAGATCGCAAATCCCGTAATATAGCAGCCAGAACCCCGCAGGCGAATGGTGCCGGTGCGCGAGCGTAATGCGTCGGGCGCGGCAGGCGGGGATCACGCACCGAGGCCGGGCAGGTCGATTGCTGAATGCAAGTGCTCGGCGGTCAGCTGGCCGATGTCCACTGGGCGTTTCTGGATCTGCCTTTGGGGTAGCGGCGACGGCGTTGGGGCCGGCACAGACCGGGAACGTTGCAGTGCAGGAGCGCCTGCCGTGTGGCCGCACTTCAGTGCGGGTCTTCCGGCCAACCGCCGGTGTTGTGGCAGTTCTCGCGGCGCGCCCATTCGGGCAGGCTGGCGGCGTCGTTGGGCGGCTGGGCCTCCGCCGGCGCCGCCGCCGCCGCCGCACTGGCGCCCTTGGGCGACCGTATGCATTCGACGCGTCCGTCTCCCATCACCACATTGCCGTAATCCGCATGGTTTGGGGTCCGCATCCGGTCGGCGGCAAGGCCCGTCGCCGCACCGCAGTTCGCTTCAGTGAAACCACCGATGTAGATGTAGTCCAAGTGCGCGTTGTCCAGCAGCGGGCTGTCGGACGTTGGGGTCTCGGTGCTCGGGCAGATGAACACCCGCAGGCCCTTGATGTTGGCCGCCGTGAGCAGCTTGTTCAGGCCCTCGGCGTTGTTGCCGTCCGGAAAGTGCGCCTCGAAATCGGTCGCATAGGAACGAAGCGCCACGCCGATCTGCTTCAGGTTCGCGGCGCAGCTCACGCGCCGCGACCGCTCCCTCGCCAGGCTGAGCGCGGGCAAGAGCGTTCCGACAAGCACCACGATGATCGCGATCACGACCAGCAATTCGATGAGCGTAAACCGGGAACCCGATGGGTGCGGCACGGTACTTCCCCTTTGCTGAGCATGTTCCAGCTTAACGCCGGACTTGAACAACACGTTACCTGCGGATCACCCCGGCCCTGTGAACTGAAACCGTGATCATTCCAACCGTCGACGCTGGAATGCACTTCCCGCTCAAGTCCTAATAAGTAACATATCCCGGACACATCGCGAGCGCAAGACCAGTCACGGGCAGACGGTAATGCGTCAGAACCCGTGAAAAAATCGTCAGTGGCCTGAACGTGGCCTTGTGGCCCG
>MHBL01000043.1 GCA_001803235.1 Lentisphaerae bacterium RIFOXYA12_64_32 | reverse complement strand
GGGAAGGTGCGGACCATTGCGCGCAATTGCGGGGTGACTTCTGGCGACCGAGCACTAGTATTCCGCCCGGCCCTCCGGGCGGGCTCTGGGTGCGGCGAAGCGGGCGGAAGGCCGCCCGCGGTACTGGTACTGCGCGTTCGCCCCCCCCCGCACGTTGACGCTTCGCTTAACGCTTCCACTTTGCATTTGACTTCCATCTCGATGTTGAGTATAATTACCCATTGTTTAATTAAACTAAACAATCGGACCCTTCCATGACCATTGTGTATGCGCTGTTGAGTTTGGCATTCGCGGGTGTAAACGACGTGGTGTTTCGCGGCTACGGGCGGGAGCGGCGGCCGGTCGGGTTGTTCGTCTGCCTGGTGGGCGTGGTGTGGACGTCGGTGTTCCTGGTGCTGGGCGCGGTGCGCGGCACGTTGGACTTCAGCGCCCCGGCGGTGGCGCTGGGGGGCGTATCCGGCGTTCTGTCCGCGGTGGCAAACCTCCTCTTGGTTGAGATGATGAAGAAGACGGGGGCGACGGTGGCGGCCACCATTTACCGGCTCAACCTGGTTTTTGTCGCGGTTATCGCGTTCATTTTTCTCGGGGAGGTGGTTACGGGGTACAAGCTGGTTGCCCTCGTGTGTGCCGTGGTTGCGGTTCTGTTGTTCGCCAACGGCGGTGCAAGTCGGACGACGTTGGATAAGTACATCCTGATTTTGGTCGGGGCGAGCTTTCTGCGCGCCTGCATGGGCATTTGCTACAAGGTGGCGAGTAACCTTGCGGTCAGCAGTGAAGTATTTCTGGCCATCAATGGCGTCTGCTGGCTGGTGGCTGGAGGCGTGTATTTCCTGTGGCGGCAGGAGCGTGCCCTGCCGTGCGGCAGGTCGGTGTTTGGGTACGCCCTGCTGTCCGGGTTTCTCATCTGCGGCATCGTCTTGTTCATGAAGCTGGCGGTGAGTGTCGGCGACGCCAGTGTGGCGGTGACCATTTCGCAGTTCAGTTTCCTGGTGACGTGTCCGGTAGCCGTCGTGGTTCTGAAGGAGAAGTGTACCGCGAAGCAGCTTGCGGGCATCACGCTGGCCACCGTGTGCGTGGTCCTGTTCGCACACGGGTGAAGGGCGGCGGGACGCGGGCGGCGAGTCTGACGGATTCGATGAAATCGATGAAATCGAGGGACTCGACGAAGTCGACGAATACGGCCCGCCGCCGCACACCTACCGGACAGGGCAAGCTGCAATCGTGTGCCACAGAGGAGGGCAGGCCCATGGAGATCATCGACGTCGCATTGAACATCCGCAAGTATCGGCAGCAGCGGAAGATGACACTTGAGAAACTGGCCGTGAAGGCGCAGGTCACCAAGGGGTTGTTGTCGCAGGTGGAGAACTTCCGCACGTTGCCGTCATTGCCGTTGCTCTACCGGCTGGCGGCGGCGCTTGAGATCGAAGTTGCGGCGTTGCTGGCCGCGACTAAGGATCGCCGCCGGTACGTGTTGACGCGCCAGGGGCAGGGCACGGTGATAGAACGCGAGGATCCGAAGGCGGGGTTTGTGTATCGCGCCTTGGCGCGAGGGAAGAATGCCAAGATGATGGAACCGTTCCAGCTCGAGATCCCGGCGAAGAGCACCCGCGCCGACGTGACGACTCACGGGGATGAGTTTATCTACCTGCTGCGCGGTCGACTGACGTTTCAACTCGGGAGTGAAACGCTTGACCTGCGCGAAGGCGACAGTCTCTACTTTGAGGGCGCAATCCCGCACCACCCGGAGAATCGGACCGGCAAGTCGGCGCAACTGTTGGTGGTCTACGCCATCTCCGCCTGAGTCGCGCGCGGGGGCGTGCCCAAAATGCGACTGAGGTTCTCGGCGACGTCACCATATGGAGTGCGGTGGCAAGTCCTGCCACGGGCGGCGCGACACCGCTTTGACGATCTGCGGGTCGAGTGACGCGAGAGTAGAGCCGGCGTCCTGCCGGTTCGGGTGGGGCGGAGAGCGGCAGATTTGCGCAGGCAGGATGCCTACGCTAATGTGGGCGGCAGGCGGAGCAGGCAAGGGAGGCGAGCATGAAAGTCTACATCGTTACGGATCTTGAGGGCATCAGCGGGGTCACGACGTTCGACCAGACGCGGAACAGCGACGGGCCGTTGTACCAGAGCGCCAGGCACTTGCTCATGGGTGATATCAATGCCGCGGTGCAGGGCTGTCTGGATGGCGGCGCCACTTATGTATGCGTTATGGACGGGCACGGCCGGCCGCTGAATGTCATTCCCGAAGAGATGCATCCCGGCGCGGACGTCATCTGCGGCCGTGGTTTCGGTACGGCGGCGGGACTGGACGCGACGTTCGCCTGCGGTATGCTGGTCGGGTATCACGCCATGGCGCACACGCCCGACGGGGTTCTGTGTCACACGCAGAACTCGCGCGCAGACTGCCGGTACTGGTACAACGACCGCGAGTTCGGTGAGATCGGGCAGCAGGCGATGATCTTCGGGCACTTCGACGTCCCGATCGTTCTGGTGACCGCTGACGACGCGGGGTGTCGGGAAGCCAAGGAGTTCCTTGGTGAGAACGTGGTCACGGTCTCCGTCAAGAAGGGGTTCAACCGCGAGAGCTGCCTGATGGTGCCGCCGCAGCGGGCCCACGCCATGATCCGCGACGGCGCGAAGGAGGCTGTGAGCCGCATTCGGGTGTGCAAGCCGTTCAAGATGCAACTGCCGATGCGCGGCCGGTACGAAGCCCTGGCCGAGCCCCTGCCGGACACGGCCAGCCCGGCCTTGGCCGCCGCCGCTCCGCGCAAGACCCTCGAAAAGGTCTTCCCTGACCAACTGCACATTTACAGTTTCGCGTGAGGCCGTGGGCAGTCCCGCCGACTCCGGACTTCTCTGGTTGCGGTCTGGCCACGTTAGGGGTCAGCCCTGACATCCCCTTCGCGTGGGTTTCAGGTGGGCGCGTCAGGTTGGCCGGCGTCATGGGGTTCCCGACGAGTCCTGGCTTCCATGATCAACTGCGCTTTGCGCTCGTGCAGTCCGAGTTCGAGCCCGACCGGATACGTGTGCGGGTTGTCGAGGCGCTGGATGCCGGCGTGGAGCAACTTCAGTTGCGCCTGGGCCCGGTCCCGGCTCTCCGCCAGGATGGGGCGGCGACCGACGGGCTCGCCTTGGCGCAGGACCGGTTGCAGGAGATCCTGGGACGAGGCGTCGGGCGGCAGAACCTTGCGTCGCGTCGGGTCCAGCGGGTCGACCATGGTCCATGCGGCCGGTGCGGGATGCATTTCGTCCCAGATCACATCGCCCACGGCTTCGCCGTTGCGGATGAAGCGCCGGACCTGCTGGATGCCGGGCGTCGTCGTCTTGATGGCCTGCTCGCTGAGTTTCAGGCGGGGGAGCCAGGTTCCATTCGGATCACGTATGGCGGTCAGCTTGTACACCCCGCCGAGAGCGGGTTGATCGTAGGATGTCACCAACCGGGTTCCGACGCCCCAGACGTTGATGGCTGCGCCTTGGTGTTTCAGGCTCTCGATCAAGTGCTCGTCCAAGTCGTTTGAGCCGACAATGACTGCCTTTGGGAACCCCGCGTCGTCGAGGATTTTCCGCGCCTCGATGGAGAGCCAGGCCAGGTCGCCTGAATCGAGGCGGATTCCGACCATTTCATGGCCCTGCTCGCGCAAGCGCTTGGCGGCCTGCACCGCGTGGCGCACCCCATCCAGGGTGTCGAATGTGTCGACCAGGAATACGCAGTTGTTGGGCAGAGCCGCGGCATAGGCCAGGAACGCCTCGAGTTCGTCGCCGAATGCCAGCACCCAGCTGTGCGCGTGCGTGCCTTTCACCGGAATGCCGAATCGTTTGCCGGCCAGAACGTTTGACGTGGCCGCACAGCCGCCGATGTAGGCGGCGCGGCTCGCTGCCATGGCGCCATCCACGCCTTGCGCCCGGCGCAACCCGAACTCCAGCACCGGTTCGCCGCGCGCCGCCCCGCAGATGCGCGCGGCTTTCGTGGCCACGAGCGTGTCGAAGTTCAGGAGGCACAGCAGTACGGGTTCGAGCAGTTGCCCCTGGATGATGGGCCCGCTGACGCGCAGCAGCGGTTCCTGCGCAAACACGACCGTACCCTCGGGAACAGCGTCTACGTCCACCGTGAGTCGCAGGCCGGCGAGGTACTCGAGAAACCCGGGGGCCAGGACGGGTTTGCCGTCGTTACCCGTGAGTGTCGCGAGGTAGGCGAGGTCATCCGGCTGAAAACGGAAGTCCCGCAACCAGTCCAGCGCCGGTTCCAGTCCGCAGGCAATAGTGTAGCCGCTGCCGAACGGCGCTTGTCGGAAGAACAGGTGGAAAACCGCCTCCTGTTCCGCCTTCCCGGTTTTCCAGTAGCCGCAGGCCATGGTGATCTCGTAGAGATCGGTGAGCAGCGGACTGGCGTTCATAGTCGTCTCCTCGCCGACGGCAATTGCAGTCGTATCAAACGCGAACGGCCGTGAGAGCCAGACTGAGCACGTTCGCAACTGCGAGTAGTTGCTGGTATTCCGTTTTCGTGTCAAGCGCGGCACAGCCTCGCCCATGGGGCATGATAGTGTAACGGTCGAAACCAATAAGCAAAGCCGCAACCGGACACCAGATCAGTGCGTGGGGTGGCAATTCGTTGCCGCCGTGGTAGTTTGCGGTGGAACGAGTGGCGCCGCCCGGGCGGCTGTCGGATGGGTGAACAACGGTCAGTTGCGAGCGGAGGGAGTGAACCATGTCGACGCAAGGGTTCGTAGGCGGCGTGTTGCTGGTTGTGTGCGCGTGCGGGGCGGTCAGGGGCGGAGGGTTGCTGCAGAATGCGGACTTCGCGCAACGCGCGGAGCAGGACAAGGCGTGGCCTGCACAATGGCAGGCGGACGCCGGGCCGCGCAGCCTCTACAGTTGCGCGGACGACGACGGTTGCAGCGGGCACGACTCAGTGCGTTACACGGGCAAGGCCGACGGCGTTGTCGGGCCGGTTTTTCAGACGTTCCCGTGCGCCAAGAACACGGACTACGTGCTCACCGCGGCGTTGAAGAGCGACCAGGTATGCCGGCCGCTGGTGCAGGTGTTGGACCGGGCACAGAACAAGGCGATTGCCAGCGTCTTTTCCGAGGGGCAGCAGGGGTGGACCGTGTTCAGTGCGCGGTTCAGCAGCGGCCAGGCCGAGACGCTCGAGGTGCAGGTGTTCGGCGACCTGACCATGGTGTCGAGTGGGACGGTGACGGCGGGCACGTCGGGGATCGATGATGTGCAGGTTTACCTGGCCGCCGAGGCGCCGGTCGCCGGACAGGTGCAGAGCGGGTTCACGCCGCCGGGTGCGAACCTAGCACTCAACAAGCCGTACACGTTCACGCCCGCTCCAAACTACTCCTATTGCACGGACCCGGACGACAAGGTTCAGCTCACGGACGGGGTTTATTCCGTCGGCTACTTCTGGGTGCAGAAGAGCACTGTTGGCTGGAACAACGCGAATCCGGTCACGGTTACCATCGACATGGAAAAGGTGGAACCGATCGCGGGCATGTCGTACAACACGGCCGCCGGCGTGGCGGGTGTGGCGTGGCCGACGGTAGTCCTGATGCTGGTCAGCGACGACGGCAAGGAGTGGACGTCGCTGGGCGACCTGATTCGGCTCAGCACCAAGGCGGGCGCACCGCTGTCGGACGTCTACTCGGTGCACCGGTTCGCCACCGGCGAACTGAAGGCCAGGGGCCGGTACGTGCGGCTGATTGTCAGTCAGGCACCGTACTGCTTCGTCGACGAGATCGAGGTCTACCGCGGTCCGGACGAACTGCTGGCCCAAGTCCCGGTGGGGAAACGACTCACCGACACGAAGCAGCTCTTCGTTGACGTGCAGGCGTTCTCCGGCGTCCAGTGGCGGATGCGGTCGGACCTGGCGGCGGCGCGCGCTGCGGTCACGGGTTCGGCATTGCCGCAAGCGGAGAAGGACGCGCTGCTCAGGAAAGCCGAGGCCCTGTCCGCCCAGATCGACGCCATGTCTGAGGAGCTGGCGCCCGGGTTCCGGGCCGTTCTGCCGCTGAATGAGATTCATGCCGGCATCTACGCGATTAACGCGCCGCTGCTGCGCGGTGGCGGGTTCGGGCCGTTGACGGCGTGGGCGCAGAACCGTTGGGATCCGCTGAGCCCGCTTCAGGCGCCCGAGACCGCCACGCCGCCGGCCCCCGAGTTGCGCGTCGACACCATGCGCAACGAGTCCCGCGCTGAAGTTCTGAACCTGACGAACGCCACGGACAGCCGTCTGACCGTAACCCTCAGCGTCGGAGGCTTGCCGGGCGGCGAGAATCCGCCGTACCTGAGCGTCCGCGACGTGCTGTTCACCGACACGGCGCGGCGCGTGCCGATCGCGTCGGTCCTTCCGGATGCGGTGCGAGGGGACGCAGGCTACGCGCTCGAGATTCCGGCCGGGACCACGAAGCAGGTGTGGTTTTCGTTCCGGCCGCGCGACGTTGAGCCGGGCGAGTACAAGGGGCAGGTGGTGATCAAGGCAGGGCAGGGCATTGCCGACGTGGCCGTGCCGTTGACACTCGTGGTTTACCCGTTCGTCTTTCCGGAGCAACCGACCATGTCCCTGGGCGGCTGGGACTACACGAACGGCGGCGGGAAGTACTACCGCGCCCCGGGCAACCTCGAGTCACTGATGAAGAACCTGCGCGAGCACTACGTCGACACGCCGTGGGGCACGGGCGCAGTGCAGCCCAAGGGCATGGAGTTCGATACCGCCGGGCACCTGACCAACCCGGAGAAGCTGGACTTTGCGGCGTGGGACGAGTGGACCGAACTCTGGAAAGGCGCGCGCAACTACTACGTGTTTCTCTCGGTCGGTGACAGCTTCAGCGGCGAGAAGATGGGCACGCCGCGATTCAATACGATGGTCGGGGACTGGATGATCGCCTGGGTGGAGCACCTGAAGAAGCAGGGGCTGAAGCCGAGCCAACTGGGCGTACTGCTGGTGGACGAGCCGGGCGGTAGCTGGAAAGCCGATAAGGCGGTGCGCGAGGATGAAACCATCCTGACCTGGGCCAAGGCGATCCGCGCTGTCGAGCCGGACGTCGTGATCTGGGAAGACCCGGTGCACCCGGACCCGGCGAAGGGCAACCCGGAGATGTTTGCCAACTGCAGCGCGTTGTGCCCGCACACGCCGATGTTCATGGCGTCGCCGCAAGCCTTTCGTGATTTCTACGTGGCGCAGCAGAAAGCCGGTCGTACGCTCTGGTTCTACTCCTGCATGGGGCCGTCCATGCTGCTTGACCCGTACAGCTACCACCGCGGTCAGCCCTGGTGGGCGATCCAGTACGGCGCCGTCGGCGGCTGCTACTGGGCGCTGGGGTGCGGCGGTGGCATCGGGAACTCGTGGAACGCCTACGCCCAGGCCGGCGTCGAGTATTCGCCGTTCTTCGTGGGCCAGGACGCTGTGACCGATGCGAAGCAGTGGGAAGCCGTGCGCGAGGGCGTGCAGGACTACGAGTACTTCGTGATGCTGCGGAAGCGCGTCGCGGAGCTGGATGCGAAAGGCGTCACCGGCCCGGCCGTGGACGCGGCGAAGAAACTGCTCACCGACGGCCCCGTCGAGGTCACCAGCGCGATCAACGAGAAGATCCTCGAGTGGTCCGCCCCCAAGGACCGCGGCATCATGGACCGCGTCCGCGTGCAGGCCCTGCAGGCGCTGAGCCAGTTGCAGGGACTGTGATGAGGGGCAGTGTTCGGTATTCAGTGTTCAGGGCGGATGGAGGAGGGTGCACCTTGGAGCGCCCGCAGCTGCCCGGACGAATGACCTGTCCAACAGTGCGGGGGTGACCCATGCGGAAGCGCACCGGGCCCGGCAATTCCACGTCCTGGCTCAACGACAGTGTCATGAATCTCTTGGTGGACTACTACACCGAGGTGGCGTTCCGGCCGTACGGCTCCGGCGCGACTCGGAAGAATGTGTTGCCGTTTCTCAAGGCGATGGACGTCGGGTATCTGTGCGTGTACGCCAAAGGTCACGGCGGCTGCACGTCATGGCCGAGTTCGCTGAACACGCAGCACGTCAAGTTGGGCCAGGACGTGATGGCGTTCTTCCGCAAGGTCACCCGGGAAGCCGGCGTCAAGTTCGTGCCGTACTACAGCGGGCTCATGGACGGCATTGCCGGTGAACGGCACCCGGAGTGGCGGCAGTGGACCAAGGACGGCAAGCCGTGCGACGCGGCGTTTGCCGACTTCAAGTGCTGTGTCTCGTACGCGATGTGTCCGCTGAGCGCCTACTGGGACGAGTGGGTGAGTGTGCACTTGCGCGAGATTGTTGAGGGCTACGAGGCGGACGGTGTCTGGGTCGACGGCGACTGGCCGGGGCCGTGCTACTGCCCGCGCTGCCAGGCGCGGTTCCGGGGCGAAACGGGTTGGACCGGCCCGTGGACCGAGGTCGTGAAGCGGCCGGATTTCGAGGCCGAGTACAAGAAGACGTGGAACCGGATCACGCACGACTGGCGCACGCGCTTCCGGGACTACGTCAAGCTGCTGAACCCCGCGTGCGCCTACAGCGCCGGCAATGTCAGTCCGCGGCGCGAATTCCTGGCGCCGTTCGACTGGCGCTCGGGCGATTTCTTCTCGCCGGGCTTCTTCTACCTGCATGATATGGCGAGAATGATGCGCTGGTACACGACGCTCGGCGTGCCGTTCGATGCCTACGTCTGCGACACGAGTTTCACGCATGTCCGCAAGCACGTCCGCAGCCGCTCAAAGACGCTGGACCGCATGCTGCAGGAGGCGGCAACCGTGGCCGCCAGCGGCGGCGCAGTGGGCTACTGGACCTATCCGCTGGGCAACGGCGCGTTTGTCCCGTCGCGGATGCGCAAGGCGATTGCGGTGCGCCGGTTCCTGAGGGAGCGCGAGGACGTGTTCCTGCATTCCGAGAGCGCGCGGTGGAATGCGATCCTGGTCAGCGACCCGTCCAGTCCGACGTTTGGCGGGCCGAGCGTCGAGGGTGCGCACAAGGTCATGGCCGCACTGCACCGTTCGCCCGATGTCATGGACGAGACGGGCGTGACCGACAACATGTCGTACGACCTGCTGGTCCTGCCGGAGCAGTCGTACCTGGACCCGGAGACGGCGAAGAAGGTTGAGGCCTTCGTCTGTGGCGGCGGCAAGCTTCTGACATCCGGGAGCAGTATTCGTTCACCGGAATTGCAGACGATGCTGGGCGTGAAAGGCGTGCGCTTCGGCGAGGTGAAAGACGGTCACGTTCTGCTGAAGACGCACGACGAGCCGACCGGGGTCGACAGCGCCTGGGACCGGCTCGAGCTTGGCGTCGGCACAAAGGAACTGTATCCGTTGTACCTGTCATGGGACCAGTTTAACCCGGAATTGCGGAACCTGACCAACAACTGGCCGATGCACGGGCAGATCGACGAGGAGAATCCGGAACCTGCCGGGTTCGCCGCGGCCGTGACGCGCCGGTTCGGCAAGGGCCGGATCGTGCACATTTGCACGGACATCTTCACGCAGTACAAGACGCTGGGCGATCCGCAGATGCTGCGCTGGCTGCGCGAGATTGTGGACTATCTGCAGCCGCAGCCGTTCTGCAAGACGGACGCCCCGTCCTGGGTGGACGTGTCGTTGCGGCGCAAGAATGGCCGGTTGCTCGTGCATTTCGTGAACCAGACCCCCGGCCGCGACGTGGCCCGGCTCAACACGGACGACACGTGGGTCGACGAGATCCCGGAGGTCGGGCCGTTCCGCCTCGAACTGCGGACTGTGCAGAAGCCCACGGCTGTCAGGTGGGAACCTGGCAGCGAAGCGCTGGCATTCGAGTTCAGGCGCGGAGTTTTACGCCTGGAATTGCCGCGCTTCAGGATTCACGGCTGCGTCTGCGTCGGGGCGTAGACGGTGGCGCACGCACGTTTGGCGGGCGAACCCGATTCACCCGTGGCACAAGGCCACGGGGGTCTCACGCGTGGCCCAGCACGCAGTCGTTCCACCCGCCACTCCCATGTTACACGCGTGTCACTCCGCGCCGCCGCCCGGCTCGTTCGGGCTGGGCGACGATGGGGGGAAAAGGGGCGGGCCGTCCGCCCTCTTTCCCCCCATCGTCGCCCCGCGGGCGCAAGACCCGCGGCGGCGTGAACCGGCGCGAGTAACACCAACCTATGATCGGCCGGTCCGCCGGCTGGGGCGCGCTGACGCATCACGACGTCCCTGTCTGGCTGCGGTTGAATTACCGCGCGCGTGTGCCATTATTGAATTGGGTATGGACACGACCCTACAAGTGACTCCGAGTCTGCGGTTGCGCGAGGACGAGCTGGCGTTCGCGTTCGTGAAGGCGTCCGGGCCGGGCGGGCAGAATGTCAACAAGGTGTCGACCGCGGCCGAACTGCGGTTCGATATCCGTCGCTCGACATCGCTGCCCGAGTCGGTGAAGCAGCGGTTGCTGCGCCTGGCAGGGCGTCAGGTCACCGCGGATGGTGTGCTGCTGATCGACGCGCACCGGTTCCGCAGTCAGTTGATGAACCGCGACGATGCGGTTGAGCGCCTGATCGCGCTGGTGCGCAAGGCGGCGGTGCCGCCACGGCCGCGACGCAAGACCAAGCCATCACTGGGCTCGAAGCAGCGGCGCCTCGAGAGCAAGCGCCGCCGCGGTGACACGAAGTCCGGGCGCGGTCGACCGGGGAACGATGAGTAAGGAAGTGGCACGTGGCGAACGTGTCGGACACGTCCGATTCGTCCGTTTGGTCCGTTCTGCAGCCCTGAACCCTGAACCCTAGAACCCCCAGGAACCCTCCCCATGCTACAGCCTTCGATGTGGACGAGCTACCTGATCGAGTGGTTTCCCGAGGAGATGGTGAAGTGCTTTGCCGAGCACGGCTGGCACACGCTGGAGCTCAGCGACGAGCACGGGCACGATCTGCTGAAGCTGGGCGACCCGGCAACGGTGGGCGCGAAGTTCCGGCGCTTTGCGGCCGATCGTGGCGTGAGTTTTCCACAGGGTCATTTCTATTTGTGCAACAAGGGTTTCCGCCCGGAGGACTTGGCCGGACGGCGCGTTGCGGACGTTGCGCCAGCCGACGATGCGGACTTCGCAACGGCGATGGACGACATGAAGCGGTGGGTGGATCTGTTCAGTGCGCTGGGCGTCAAGGCAGGCGTGCTGCACATCGGCGGCGGCAAGTTGGGTGCGGCAGGCTGGTCTCAGGAGCGGATTTTCGCGCGGCGTGTCGACGCGGTGACGCGGATCGCGGAGTTTGCGAAGGGCGGTCCGGTCAAGATTTGCATTGAGAACATGTGTGATGAAGCGAGCGGCGTGCGCACTGCGGCGGACATCATCCGGTACATCGACGCGGTGGGTGCGGACAAGGCCGGCATCTGCCTGGACACGGGGCACGCGAACATCACGCCGGTCGACAGTGCGGAGTTCGTACGCGGCGCGGGGGCGCACCTCAAGGCGTTGCACATCGCGGACAACCTGGGCAAGAGCGACGACCACATGCTACCGTACAGCAGGGGGACGGTCAAGTGGACTCCGGTGATGCGCGCCCTGCGCGCGGTGAAGTACGATGGTTTGTTCAACTTCGAGGTGCCGGGCGATAACCGCTGCCCGAAGCCCGTGCGGCTGGCAAAGCTCGATTACGCCCTGAAGTTGGCCAACTGGATGATCGAGAACGACGGGGTGGAGTGAGCAGGGGGGGGCGCGGACGGGGCGCGCGGTCAGGCCCGAGTGCCGCCTTCAGGCGGAAGTGGGCGCGAGTCTTCAGCGAGCGTGCGGTGAAACGTTGTCGTGGGACATGACCATCGGCTGCCGAGGCAGGCAACGCGCCACGCGTCCGGCTGAAGCACGGCCGCGGACTTCCGGCTGAAGCCGGGACTCTGGCGGGGCCGAGCGGTCAACGGCAGAGCGATGTCGGGAACGCAGTGTATGCGGTCCACGCAACCTACAGTCAATAGCATCATCCAGGTCGCCGGGGTGCGGGACCGGGGCGAGGCCGGGATGCTGGGTGCGGCGGGCGTGGATTGGATCGGGTTCCCGCTGCGGCTGGCGCTGCACGCGCCCGACACGAGTGAAGCCGAAGCTGTTGCGATCATCCGGGCGCTGAAGCCGAGCGTGACGTCGGTGCTGATTACGTATCTCGACACAGCAACGGCGATCGCACAGTTCTGCCGCGAACTGGCGGTTCGGCATGTCCAGCTCCACGGCGAGATTGCGGTCGCGGAACTCCAGCGGTTGCGCGAACTGGATGGCGGCCTGTTCGTGATCAAGAGTCTGGTTGTGCGCGAGCGTAACGAGTCGGAGTTGGCGGCGGCTGTGTGGCGATTCAGCCCGCAGGTCGACGCTTTCATTACGGACACCTATGATGCGGCGACCGGCGCGTGCGGCGCGACGGGCAAGACGCACGACTGGCGCGTCAGCCGGCGGTTGGTGGAGCTGTCGCCGCGGCCGGTGATTCTCGCGGGCGGCCTGACGCCGGACAACGTGGCCGCGGCGATCCGCGCGGTACGGCCGGCCGGCGTCGACGTGCACACGGGTGTGGAGGACAGGGACGGACGCAAAGATCCGCAGTTGGTGCAGCGGTTTGTCGCGGCGGCGCGGGACGCGTTTGCGGCGGGGTGAGCAGCAGTGGCGCGGGCCCGGTGGCGCGGGACCTCCGGGACCGCGGTAGGGTGCCTCGGGGCCGTCTCGGCCCGAGGTCCTCGGCCGGGGACCGGCCCGAGCACCCCGCTTCGGCGCGGGACGCGCCGAGCCACTGCGCGTTCAGTCGCATTCTGGTCTGGGCAGGTTTTCTCCTCAGGAGGGCAGCGATATGGCAGTTCAGAAGTCCAAGACTGGAACCGGCGTGAAGACGGAACAGCCGCCGCCACCGCCGTTGCGGCGTGGTTACGGGCACATGGTGATTGACGACTACGTGGAGCAGGTCCGGGAGATCCGGGCCGAGCGGCGGGCGCGGTTGGCGGCGATTCGCTCGCGGCGCGCGGCGGAGAAGTACCAGGAGGGCGTGCTGGCGGCCATTCACAACGCGTTTTCGCCGTTGCCGCGCAAGACGCCGCTGAACGCGCGAGTGACCGGTGTGCTGGAGCGGCCGGGGTACCGCGTCGAGAAGGTCATCTTCGAGAGTCGGCCCGGGTTTCTTGTCACGGCCAACCTGTACATGCCGGAGAAAGTCACGCGCCCCGTACCCGGCGTGATCGGGGCTTGCGGGCACAGCGCCATCGGGAAAGCGGAACCGCGCTATCAGGAATTCTGCCACCGGCTGATCAAAGCAGGGTTTGCCGCGCTGATCTACGACCCGGTGAACCAGGGCGAACGCGACCAGTACGCACAGGTGCTCCCGCCGGAACACCCGGTGCGGAAGGGTTGCTGCACGGCACACAACATGATGGGTAAGCAGATGGAGTTGGTGGCGGATTCGTTCAGCGCCTGGCGCGCGTGGGACGGGATTCGCGCCCTGGACTACCTGCTGTCCCGGCCCGAGGTCGACCCGGCGCGGATCGGAATCACCGGGAACTCCGGCGGCGGCACGATGACGACCTGGCTCTGGGGTGTTGAGGGACGGTTTGCCATGGCCGCGCCAAGCTGTTTTGTCACTACGTTCCTGGCAAACCTGGAGAACGAGGAACCGGCGGACAGCGAGCAGTACCCGCCGGGCGTGATCGGCGCTGGGCTGGAGCACATCGATTTCATGCTGGCGCGCGCGCCGAAGCCGGTGCTGCTGCTGGGGCAGAAGTACGACTTCTTCGACCCGCGCGGTCTGCGCGAGGCCTACGGCGAGTTGCGGCAGTTCTACGGCCATTTCGGCGCGGAGCAGAACGCGGCGCTCTTCATTGGCGGCAATCCGCACGGGTACTTCCCGGACAACCAGAAGGCGATGACCGCGTTCTTTTGCAGGCAGTCGGGGTTAACGTGGCCGGGGCGCGAGGTCGTGTTCGAAGCTGCGAAGACTGACGAGGTGCTGTGCACGCCGGAAGGACAGGTTGTGCCGGCCGGTTCGCGGCCGGTTTTCGAGATTACGGCCGAAACGGCGGAGCGTTATGCGTCGTTGTGGCGGCGGCTCTCGCGCGCCGATCTGGGACGGCGTCTGGCGCGGTTGCTGCGCGTGTCGCAACCGGTGGGTGTCCCGCATCACCGGGTCTTGCAGCCGGCGTGGGGCGACGGCGCGGTGCGCTCCCGGTATGCGGTTGAGACGGAACGGGACATCCGCGCCATTGTCCGGAAGCACGTCGTGGTTCGGGAGCATGCCGACAGCTTCGAGATCGAGCCGGCGGTGAGCGTGTTCCTCCCGCACTTCAGTGCCGAGGCGGACCTGCGCAGCGACAGCCTGGCGAAGGCGTTGACGGCGCGCGGCCCGCTCTACGCGGTCGATGTGCGCGGCCTGGGCGAGTCGCAGCCGGACGAGCCGGGCGAGTTCTTTGCGCCGTACGGTGTGGATTACATGTGCCACGGCCACGGGATTCTTCTGGACAAGAGCTACCTCGGCCGGCGTGTGTTCGATGTGTTGCGCGTGCTGGCGCTGCTCAAGGACGGTGGCGCCCGGGACATTGCGCTGTATGGCCGGGGGCAGGGCGCGGTGCTGGCCCTGTTCGCCGCGGTGCTGGCGCCGGACGTGAAGAAGGTGGTGCTCAAGAACGGGCCGGTGTCGTACCTGGACTGGATGCGCACGCCGGTCGTGCAGTGGCCAGCCGCCAACTGCCTGCGCGGCGTGCTCAAGGAGTTTGACCTGTCCGACTGCATCCTCGCGCTGGGCCGGAAGGTGACGTTGGTCGAGCCGTGGGGCCCGGACATGCAGCCGCTCACCGGCGCGGCCCTGCGCACGGCGCTCAAGCGCGCTGGCCTGGCTTCTAGCCTGGTCGTGAAGGAGCGGCGCGTGTGAAGTGGCGCGGGACCTCCGGGACCGCAGTAGGGTACTCGGGTCCGTCCCGGACCGAGGCCCTCGGCCGGGGATCCGTCTTCGCGCGAGCAGCTTCGCCGGGCAGAGCCGGCCGGCGCACTCCGCTTCGGCGCGAGACGCGCCGAGTCACTGTCCGTCTCACACGAACCACTGGACCTGGTCGCCCCAGATGCGTTTGCCGTCGGCAATGCGTGTCTGCAGATCGGTCGTGTGGATTTCGAGTTTGTGTCCGTTCGGGTCGAGGAAGTAGTACGAGTCGCCTTCCGTCCTGTTCTCCTGCCATTTCCTGGCGCCGGCCGCTTCGAGCCGGGCCTTCATTGGCGCGAAGTCATCCTGCGACACCGAGAACGCGATGTGCGTGTACTCCGGCAACGGCTCGGTGCGGGCGTGGCTGTCCAAGGTGAGGGCGATCCAGGCCGGCCCGGCCAGGACGTAGGCGCTGCTCGGGCTCTTCTGGACAGGCTTCAGTCCCAGCACGTCGGTGTAAAACGCGAACGACTCGGGGATGTCGCGGACCGACAAGGTGATGTGATTGATGCCGGTGATCATGGGGCCTTGGTCGGTGGGTGCGGCCTGTCGACTGCCTCCATTCCGGCTCACGTGCGACGGGCGCGGTGTCGTGTGCCGCGGGCGGTCTGGCACTCACGCGCCTGGCCGTAGTCGCCCTCAAGCAACCCTCTGAACGACAAGTCCTCGTCGAGGTCGGGCCAGTGCAGGCCCAAGGGGGATACTTCGATGTGATTCAGTTGGGCGGGAGTGCCGCGAGCCAGGCGGGGATTCCCGGCGACCGGGAACCGCACCTCCACCTCGCTCTCCATTGTGACGACGATATGGCCATCCTTGAAGACGGCCGAGGCTACCGTATCAACCAAGGTGCTCATACCACTTCTCCACGATCAGTTGCCGGTGCTCCCTGGCAAGCCGCTGAGCTCGTGACAGTTCGTTCACTTTCATGCTCTGCGATTCGCGAAGTTCTACGCCGTCTTCGACATCGAACACAGCCTCCCCGTCGCCGTGCCGAACGTGAACATGGACGGGACGATGGTCGTTGCTGTAGAAGAAGAACTTGTATCCATCCTTTTCGAACACTACCGGCATTGGGGTTCCCCATCTGTTCACGTTCTCGTGGTTACTCTACAACCGGTCGCGGTGCGAGGCAAGACCACAATCTGGCCGGGTGCATGACAATCGTGTCGGACTGGGTGTTGCCGGGTCAGTGATCCGTCGCGGGATTGGCGGGCGGGGGCGCCCGCGGTACGGGCCAGGCGCGGTGAGCGCCGGCGGTTGGGGCGTGGGACTCGGGCCGAGACGGCCCCGAATACTCTGCTGCGGTCCCAGAGGTCCCGCGCCACTGGGGTTCTGCGCCCGCTTTCACGAGCCTGCGCGGCGGTCAAGTGTCGCGGTTGCCTGTCCGATTCGGGACATTTCGATCGTGCGGGGCGGCATTGGTGCGGCGCGACGCATGTTGGCGTTGGCTCTGGCGCGGGCAGGCGGTACATTGGGGTGATGCCGCGCGGCACGGAGCGAACACCCAACACCCAACGATAGACATCGAACCCTGAACCCTGAACCCTGAACACCCGGGGACGGAGACTCGATATGGCTGAGACCATTGTGGTGACCGAGCTGGAGTACGGCAAGGGCGAGCGCGTGTTCCGTGAGGCGGCGACGGAGGGGTTTCGCGTCGTGTCAGCGCCGCGCCAGGAAGCCGACCTGGTCCGGGCGGTACAGGAGCACGGGGCGCGGTGTGTCGTGGTCGGCATTGACCCGTACCGCGGCGCGTTGTACGACGCGCTTGCCGGGGGCGGACTGATCGCGCGGTACGGTGTGGGGCACGACGGGATTGACAAGGACCGGGCCACGGCGGCGGGCGTGCTGTGCACGAACACGCCGGGGGCGCTGGACGACTCGGTGGCGGAGCACGTGATCGGGCTGATGCTGGTCGCCGCGCGGCATGTGACGGAGGTTCATGCGGCGTTCCGCGCCGGGCAGTGGGCGCCCCGGATGGGGCGGGAGTTGCGCGGCAAGCGCCTGGCGGTCATTGGGTGCGGTCCTATCGGGTGCCGCGTGGCTCGGATGGCGGCGTTCGGGTTGGGGATGGACGTGATCGGGTGCGAACTGCGCAAGGTGGACACGGAGCAGATGCGGTGCAACTATGGGTTGCGGACGGTTGTTGGGGATTTTGAGACAGCGGTTGCCGGGGCCGACTTTGTCAGTCTGCACATCCCGGGCACGCCGGCGACGCGGCATTTTCTGAACCCCACGCGGTTGAGTCAGATTGGCGCGCACGCATGGCTGGTGAACACGGGGCGCGGCAGTCTGGTGGATGAGGCCGCTTTGTACGACGCGCTGGTCGCGGGACGTTTGGCAGGAGCTGCGTTGGATGTCTTTGATAGCGAACCATTTGTGCCAGTTAATGCGGATCACGATCTGCGCACGTTGCCAAACGTGATCTTGACTCCGCACATCAGCGCCAGTACGGTCGAGGCGTGTGAGCGCGTCACGCAGCAGGTCATGAAGAATGTACGGCTGGCAGGGGCGCGCCGTTACGAAGACATGGACCTGCTGAATCCTGATGTGGTGATGAAGCTGCGGCCGTAAGCGGCGACGCGGCGTTGCTGCTAATCGTCTCAGAGTGGTTCATTCGGCTGTCGGCACGAGTGCCGGGCGGCGGTGTTCCGAGAAAGTGGCGGGACCGGCCTGGTCCCGCGAGGTGTCGGACCGAGACGGTCCCACCGCTTTGTGCGGAGTCCGCTGGGACGACACCAGGACGAGGGCGAAGGTGGCAGGCGTGTGACGGAGTGTCGCTTTGCGGTAGCCAGCGCATGTTGCAGGCGGGGCGGGGATCGGCCTGCAAGGCCGATGCTACGGCCGATGGCGAGCTTGTTTTCGTGGATGTCGTGGTTGCGTTGAATGCGGTTGCTGGGGTCTTGCAGTAGGGGTTAGCCTAAGCGAAACGTGCAGAAGACCGCCGGTCAAGCCGGTGGTATGTGAATGCGTCGGCGTTGGCGTGCGGGCGTCGACCGGTCAAGCCGGTGGCGGGGGAATGAAGCGGCGGCGGGGTGCGGACGTCGAAAGAGGGTGAGTTTGGGTCCGGGCATGGAGAACATAGTCGTGCACGAAGGCAGCAGGCAGTTCAGCGGGCGGACGACGATCGGCATTGCCGTGACGGCAACCGTTGGGTTGCTCTGTGTCGGGCCTGCGTTCGCCGCGCAGCGCGCGCCGTGGCATCACGCCAAGTCGCCGTACCGCGCGGAGATGAAGGTGACGGTGGCCGGGAGTCACCCGGATGCGGGCACGGCGGTTTCCGTTCCGGTTTGCGGTCTGGGACGTGTTGACGGGACCGATTTCATCGCCTATGACGATCAGGGCCAGCAACTGCCGCTGACGCCCCTGGGGGCCAGCGTCAACAACGAGGCGCTCGCGCTGGTGGCGGCGACGACCGGGCGGAAGACGTTCTATGTGTATTTTGGCTCCCAAGTCAAGGGGCCGGTGGCCAAGGGGTTTCTGCCGAGCCTGACCTTGGACGTGCGCACGTTGCCGGAGGGGGCGACGGAGAACTGGCCGCAGATCGAGGCGTTGCTGGGCAAGTCGCAGCGATTGGGCCGGATTTTCGTGGACAACATCGAGCAGAGTTACGACCCGGTAGACTCGACCGACGCGGTTCTGCTGGTTTTCGAGGGATATCTGAATGTTGCCAAAGCCGGGCCGCAGACGCTGATGCTGATCAGCGACGACGCGGGATACCTCTTCGTGGATGACAAGCTGCTGGTGTCGCGGGATGGCCGGCACTGGGCGCGCGACGGCGTCCGTGGTGAGTCGAAGGGGACGGTGGACCTGACGGCTGGGCCGCACCCGGTGAAGGTGGTTGTCGCCGACTTCGGCGGCGACCTGATGGCGCTGGTGGCGCGGTGGATCGATGGGAAGAACAAGAACGTATTGCGTGCCAATGACTTTGTGCAGCCGGCGCGAACGCAACTGGTTGGGGTCGATGCGCAGCGGCCGGACGCCATGCCGCTGTTCTGGACGCGGCAGGTTTCGTACATGAGCCATCGCGGCGCCCAGTACACCGAGGTGGAACTGGGCACGTACAACAAGGCTCCGGCATCGTGGGAACTCAGTGACGGGGCGCGGTTTAAGGGCCCCACCCTGCGCAAGATCATGGCGGGTCTGGACGCACTGGGTGTGGCGGTGGAGCAGGGCGGGGTGCGCGGCACGGGCGTCATCATGCTGCCGGAGATGCCGCCGCCGATGTGGCACATGGACACTGAAAAGGACTTCCAGCACTATTCAGCCCTGATGCTGAGCCAGAACTTGAACGATCTGCCGGTGGGGACGCTGCGTGGTTATCTGAACTTCCTGGACTACAAGGAACTCAATGACGACAAGATCCCGTTTTGCGAGGCGATCCTGAAGAACTCGAAGCTCGAACCCGGACAGCGAACCGATGCGCTCCTGATGCTGGCGCGTGCGTCGGCGGCGAAGTTTCCGGACAAGGCGAAGCGCGCCTACGAGGAGCTGCTGCGGACCGCACCCGAGAAGACGGATTGGGGAATGCTCGGTCAGGAGTGTGCGGAGTACGCAATCTTTGGTTGTCGCGACTTTGTCCTGGCGGGCCGCTTGATCGACCGTGTGGCGCAGAAGTTGAAGAAGGACAGTCGTCAGGTCGAGGCGTTTCGGCTGGACCTGGCCTTGCAGCAGGGTCAGGAGCCCGAGGCGCGGAAGCTGCGCGATGAACTGGTGGGCGGTCGCGACCTGGCGCAGAAACAGCGCTACGCGGCGGTTAAGGGCAATGCACTGCGGGAACGGTTCTACGACCTGTTGCGGACCGGTTTTGTCTTCGACGCTCGGGAGACGCTGTGGAACTGGATGGAACTGGCGCCATCGGACCGGCTGGACGGGAGTCTGCCGCTGGCGCGGGCGCGGTTGCTGAAGACGCTGGGCTGGCTGGACGGGGCGCTCGGCGAATTGGACGGGGCGATCCTGCTCGATCCGTTGCTGCCCAATCTGCCGGAGGTCGAACTGGAGCGGGGGCAGATCCTGAAGCAGGCCGGGAATGCCCAGAAGGCTAAAGAGGTCTTTGCCCGGGTCGCCAAGGAGTTTCCGAATCACCCCGCCGCAGCGGAGGCCAAGGAGGCCATGAAATGAGCGGGTTTGTCAGACGCGCCGTCGAGACCCAAGGCATAGGGTCAGGAACGGGAGAAACGCGGGCCTCCTGTACGGCCAAGTTTGGCCGCGCGCGCAGTGGCGCGGCGCGTCCCGCGCCGCAGTGGGGTGCGCCGGTTGGTCCCCGGGCGGAGGACTCGGGCCGGGACGGTCCGAGGGCACCCTGCTGCGGTCCCGGAGGTCCCGCGCCACTGCCGCAACGGAGGCGTCGTGCGGGGCCGCGGCCGGAGGAACGTCGAACACCGGCGCGAGACCGTCGAGTGACTTTCGCGTCGTTTGCGTGTTTCGTGGTTGCCGTGTGCTTGGGATGCCCCGCTGCACGCGCCGGCGGCGCGCAGGTTCCCGTGGGGCAGTACTTGTACGCCAAGCCGGCGAACGCGGAGCAGTTCACGGGCAGTCTGACCGTGACGTTCGCCAAGCCGGGTGCGAAGATGGTGATCGCCTATGGGCGCAAGTACCGGAAGGACCGGCGTTCCCGCGAGGTCACGACCGAGGCGGACCGCGAGACGTTCAAGCCGTACCAGGCGACGGTGCTTGACGACGGGCGCAAGGCGGTGGTCGAGCACCTGCCCGCGGACTTGTACGATTTGGTGGTGATTCAGGTCAAGGGCATGACGGTCCACGAGGGCTTGTCGATGCAGTTGGGAGCGGACCCGGCACAGGCGACCGAGGCGCTGTTCTCGGAAGTCCGCGAGACCCTCAGCCCGCGGGACGATCGCATTGGCGGGTGGGACGCGTTTTTCGACACCAAGCAGTTCGATCGGTTCGAGAGCGACGGGACACGCGGCGCGGTGTTCCTGCAGCAGTTGCGGCGTGGCAAGTCGCTGGCGGAGAGCGGTGCGGAGATCAAGGGCTGCATCCACAGTATTGACGTCTGCTGGATGGAGCGTGCCAAGGTTGAGGGGGTCGACTGGCAGGTGATCACGCGGCAGCAGTTGTACCGTGACGAGATCGAGAGCCGTGAGTTCTTCCGCCACAAGTATGTGCCGGAGTTGAGCGGGCTTCGCGTTGGGGTAAAGGCGCGCGCAGCCGGGCCGATCGAACTGCCGTGAAGGGACCAGAGACGTATCCTTTCCTGCCGGCAATGGGCCAGTTGCCGGGCATCCACGCGGTCGAGCGTGCAGTGGCTCAGCGCGTCCCGCGCTGAAGCGGTGTACGCCGGCCGGTCCCCGGCCGAGGGCCTCGGTCCGGGACGGACCTGCGCACCGTACTGCGGTCCCGGAGGTTCCGCGCCACTGTCAGTCTGCGCACGGGCCGCGATCTTACCGCCATGGCGCTTGATTGTGGAGTCGGGAAGCCTATGTTGAAACGACGAATTTGGGCGGCGTCCGGCCGGTGGTGGCTGGGAGCCGGGTACTACCGTTTCATGGGCAGATGAACGGGAGAATCGAGCATGGGCGGTTTTTTTGGCGTTGCATCAAAGACAGACTGTGTTGAAGACCTTTTCTACGGGACGGACTACCACTCGCACCTGGGCACCCGGCGCGGGGGACTGGTGGTGCGCAATTCGCACGGCTTCACCCGCTTCATCCATGACATCAGCAACTCGCAGTTCCGGTCGAAGTTCGAAGATGACATTGGCCGGATGAAGGGGCAGTGCGGGATCGGCGTGATCAGTGACTACGAGGACCAGCCCCTGATCATCGGGTCGCATCTGGGTGTGTACGCGATCGTGACGGTGGGTAAGGTAAACAACGTCGACGCCCTGGCCCGCAAAGCGTTCAGCGGTCGCACCACGCACTTCTCCGAGATGAGTGGCGCCGAGATCAACCAGACCGAGTTGGTGGCGACGCTAATCAACCAGGAGGAGAGCTTCGAGGCGGGGATCGAGCGGGTTCAGGATTCGATCGACGGTTCGGGTTCGATTCTGCTGCTGACTGAGGGTGGCATCTACGCGGCCCGGGACAGGCTGGGCCGCACGCCGGTGATCCTGGCCGAGAAACCGGGCGCTTGCGCGGTGACGTTTGAGACGTGTGCGTTGCCGAACTTGGACTATCGCGTGACGCGAGAATTGGGGCCCGGTGAAGTGGTTCTCATGAACCCCGAGGGTGTGCAGCAGCGACGTGCGCCGCGTGATCGGATGCGTATCTGCTCGTTTCTCTGGGTGTACTACGGCTATCCGGCGTCGTCCTATGAAGGCGAAAACGTTGAAGTGGTGCGGAATCGCTGCGGTGCAGCGTTGGCGCGGCGCGATACGGTTAAGGTGGACTTGGTGGCCGGGATTCCGGATTCCGGGACGGCGCATGCCATTGGGTATGCGAATCAGGCGGCGATCCCGCATCAGCGGCCGTTTGTGAAGTACACGCCGACGTGGCCGCGCAGTTTCATGCCGCAGAACCAGTCGGTGCGCGACCTGGTGGCGCGCATGAAGCTGATTCCCATCGAGGAGATGATCCGGGGGCAGCGCCTGCTGTTCTGCGAGGACTCGATCGTGCGAGGCACGCAACTGAAGGATACGGTCCGTCGGCTCTTTGATCGCGGTGCGCTCGAGGTGCACATGCGCCCGGCCTGTCCGCCCCTGATCTTCGGGTGCCGGTACCTGAACTTCTCGCGGTCACGGTCCGAACTGGACCTCGCCGGACGGTTGGCGATCAAGGAACTGACCGGTGAGGTGGACGGCGATGACCTCGAGGAGTTTGCCAAGCCGTGTTCCGAGAAGCACTGTGCAATGGTCAAACGCATTGAGAATCGGCTGGGCCTCACATCGCTCAGATATCAGCAACTCGATGATCTGGTCGAGGCCATCGGGTTGCCGAAAGAGAAGCTGTGCACGTATTGCTGGGACAAGTGCGGCGATTGAGAAACGCACGGCGATGTACCTGACGGAGGAGAAGAATAGACCTTTGCCGGAAAACCGCAGACCCCTGCCGCCTCGTGCGGCAGGTGAATAGGTTCGTCGGCGAGGACGTGACATTCCCTGTTTTTCCCCGGCCTGGCGCGTTCCCGACGCGCCAGGCCGGGGAAAAACAGGGGTGTGTTGAGTTGTGGCAGTAGCAGGCGAACAGCGCTCCGGCGCCGCGAGGGCGCCGGGGGGGGGCGTGGCAGCGGACAGGCGGCGGCGCGTCTATCCGCGCAGGTCGAGAAGAAAGGGTTTTCGGGCACATGAACGAGTACGGTCATCGGGTTCTGCTGGTGATGATGGCCAGTGTGCTGCTGGGCGGCGTGCTGACCGCGCAAGTCCCTGCGCCGGACACGGAGCAGGAGGAGAACGAGGAGGCGGTGGCCGGAGTGACCGGGCGCGGGGGCACGGTTACGGCCAACCTTCTGAATATCCGGGCCCGGCCGGCGACGCACTATGAAGTGGTGGCGCAGTTCAAGACGGGCGACAGGGTTCAGGTCATGGGTGAAAACGAGGAGTGGTACCGTGTCCTGGTGCCGGCCGAAGCCCGCGCCTACGTCGCGGTCCGGTACGTTACCCCCGACGGTGTCATCACGGGTGATCGGGTACGGATTCACTCGGGCCCGGGATTGCAGTTCAACCCCTACGGGTACGTGAACAAGGGTGACCGTGTCAAGGCGTTGGGCGCGGCGGAGGGTGATTGGCAGAAGATCGAGCCGCCGGCCGGCACTGCAGCATGGGTGAGCAAGCGGTACGTCAAGCTCGACCCGCTGCCGGCGCCGCCGGTGGCGGAGACGCCTGTGTCCGAGACGGTGAACGCGACCGGCAAGGAGCCGGAAGCGGTGGCGCCCGGGGAAGAGGCCGAACCGAAGGAGCCCGAGGTCGCCAAGGTCGAATCCGGGGTGGTCGTCGTCGAGGGGGAGAAGGCGGAGGCTCCTGCGAAGGCGGAGTCTGTGGCTAAACCGGCCGCTGCGGAGGGAGAGAAGACGTCGGAACCGGTCGGGGTTTCGGCGCCTGTGGAAGTGAAACCTGAGGCACTCGCGGCGGCGCCCGCCCAAACGGGCGGTCCGGCTGCGGAAGCCGTGCCGCAGGGCGTGAATCCGGTCCCGACATCGGTCGTGCAGGGGCGGCCATTCGGCAACTCGGGCCAGATGATGCGGGAGGGTGTCATCATTGCTCTGCCGTTGGGCAGTCAGCAGGTCGTCACGCATTTCCTGGGCATGCGGATCCTCTCCACGTGCTACCCGATCTGCTACCTGCGCAGCAGTCGGGTGAACCTGGCGGAATGGGAATCCCGCGAGGTTCGGGTCTACGGACAGGATGTCCAGTACCCGAACTGGTCCAAGCCGTCCATGGACGTGCGCAGCATTCACCTGTTTGCGGCGCCGTCGGGCGGCGCGGGAACCGCGCTGCCGTAGGCCGGTGAGGTTGGGACCACCATGAACGGGAACGCACCGGGGACAGATCGCCTGGCCGCCTGGCTGCAACTGCTGCGGTTGCCGAATCTCTTCACCGTCCCCGGAGACCCCTTGGCCGGGTATGCCCTTGCCGGCATCGCCTGCGGTGTGGCAACGGACCTTGCCTTGGCGGTGTCGGTGGCGCTTGCCAGCCTTCTCCTCTACTGTGCCGGGCTGATCCAGAATGATCTGTGTGACTGGGAAACGGATCGTGTCGAACGTCCGGGCCGGCCAATCCCTTCTTGCCGCGTCAGCGTGGCGGCGGCAACCGCGGCGGCGCTGGTGTTGGCCGCTGGCGGGGTGGGGACCGCTACCATGGCGGGGTACGGTGCGGGGTGCGTGGCGGCGCTGCTGCTGACCAGCATGACGCTGTACAACGGCTGGGCGAAGCGTTGCTCGAGTACGGGGCCTTTCGTCATGGGATTGTGCCGCGGGCTGAGCCTGCTGCTGGGCGCCGCCGCGCTGGGCGGGGCCGGACTCCGGACCCCGGTCGTCCTTGCAGCCGGACTGTGTTTGACCGCGTATGTGGCGGCGGTGACGCGGATTGCCGCGCAGGAGACGGGGCCGTACCGGCTGGGTGGGTTTCGTTGGGTCCCGGCGGGACTCCTGGCCGCAGGGCTCGGGGCTGTGTGGGGCCTGGCGCGAGTTCAGACGCCCAGTATGGTGTGCCTCGGTGCGGTGCTCGGACTGGGCGCGGTGCTGTGGGCAGGACTCTGCGGGCGGTATCTGCGGGACCAGGCCGAACCGCGTGTCGTGCAGCAGACGATCGGACGGTTCCTGCGCGGACTGCTGCTGATGCAGGCATGCCTCCTGGCCGTGGGCGGGACGCTGTGGACGCCGGTGGCGGCCGCGGTGCTCTGCGGTTGGCCCGCGTCACGGTGGCTGGCAAAGCGGTTTTACGCGAGCTGATGTGGAACCGGACGGAACGGACCCAACGGACCCAACGGACAGCGCGAACGGGGCGGAGGGATGGGCCGGGAGGTGCCCATTTCCAGGGCAGGGCGCACATCCGGTGGGCAGGGTCTGGGGAGTGCGGCAGGCTATCCGGTCGGGTTCGTGGTTCGGTTAACGCTATGCCTCGCAATCTGTTGTAGGTGGCGATCAAGGGGCGGGCACTGCGCATGCTTACCGGCGAGTGTACCCGCGCATGCCGGCGTCCTGTGACGGGACGCACCATAGAGGATTTCCTGAAAACGAGATGCCTGAAAGCCGGAAAAAACTTCTCGTCGTTGACGTAGCGGCGCTCGGGCGTACGCTTGCCTGGGCCGGGCCGGCGTTCCGTTTGACGCAGAGCGTGTTCCCGGCGCTGACCTGCCCGGTGCAGGCGAGTTTTCGCACGGCGTCGCCGCCCGGGGCGCACGGCATGGTGGCAAACGGTTTTTTTTTCCGCGGACTCCGCAGGACGTTGTTCTGGGAGCAGTCGGCGGCGTTGGTGCAGGGCGAGCGGATCTGGAGCGGGTTCCGGAGGTGCGGCGGCCGTGTGAGCATGCTGTTTTGGCAGCAGAGTCTGGGCGAGGATGTCGACCTGGTGTTGTCGCCTGCGCCGATTCACAAGCACCACGGCGGCATGATCCAGGACTGTTACTCGCAGCCGCCTGGACTTTACGCCAAGCTGGCGGAGCGCCTGGGGCCGTTCAAGCTGCGGCAGTACTGGGGGCCGTTGGCCTCGGTGCGGGTGGGCGACTGGATTGCCGATGCGACCGTGGCGGTGCTCGAGGATCCGGCCGTGGCGCCGGACCTGTGTTTGACGTACCTGCCGACGCTGGACTACGACTTGCAGCGAACCGCGGCGTGCGAGGCCGGCTCTGAAGCCGCGCCCTGGCCGGCCGTGGCGCGGCAACTCGACCGATTGTTCAACGCGGCGCGGAATCGGGGCTACGAGGTGCTGGTCTTCGGCGACTACCGGATGGCGCGGGTGAACGGGGCGGTGTTCCCGAACCGTGCCTTGCTGCAGGCGGGGTTGATGCAGGCGCGCAAGGTCCGCGGCATGCTCTATCCGGACCTGTACTCGAGCCGTGCCTTTGCCATGGTTGACCATGAGGTGGCACACGTCTACGTCCGCTCAGAGGCGGACGTGCCGCGTGTGGCCGAGGTGCTCCGGGCCTGCGACGGGGTCGGGGACGTTCTCGACCGCACGGCGCAGCGGGAGTGTGGTGTCGCGCATGCGAACAGCGGTGAACTCGTGCTGGTCGCACGTGAGGGAACCTGGTTCGCGTACCCGTGGTGGCAGGACCGTGCCGAAGCCCCGGACTACGCCAGCCACGTTGACATTCACAGCAAGCCCGGGTATGATCCGTGCGAACTGTTTTTTGGCTGGCCACCGCCGTCGGTGAGCCAGGACCCGGCACGCGTGCGAGGTTCGCACGGGCGGACAGGGACCGGGCGCGAGGTCGCGTGGGCGGCAACCTTCGACCTGGGCGAGGCGCCTGCGAACCTGGTCGGCCTTGCCGCCGGCGTGAAGCGGTGGCTGGACACAGATTGAAATGAGCGCAAAGCGGACAAGAAAGCTATCCAGGCCGAGCGTGCCCCGTGCGGCGCCGGACGTGTATCGTCAGCGGTTTACGGTGGCGTTCGAATATCCCGTCGTGTTTGCGCGGGACGTGTTCGCGCCGGAGAATCCGTTGTTCACGGCGACGCTTGACCGACTCGGGGAAGGGCGCCGGCATCGGGTGGTGTTCTACATTGACCAGGGCGTGACCGAGGCGCATCCGCAACTGGCGCAGCGGATCAAGGACTACTGTCACGCGCACCCGGAGCAGCTTGAACTGGCGGCCCCGCCGCTGGCCATTGTGGGTGGCGAGGCGGCAAAGCGCGGCTGGGAACCCGTGCGGGATGTGATGTCGACGATCGGGAACCTGCACCTGGACCGGCAGAGCTACGTTGCCGCGATCGGCGGCGGCAGCGTTCTGGACATGGTCGGGTTCGCGACCTCCATCGTGCACCGCGGCCTGAGGTTGGTGCGGTTGCCGACGACGACCCTGGCGCAGAACGACGCCGGCGTCGGGGTGAAGAACGGCATGGATGAGCACGGGCAGAAGAACTTCGTCGGCACGTTTGCGCCGCCGTTCGCCGTGATCAATGACTCCTCGTTTCTGCAGACTCTGGCACCGCGCGACTGGATCGGCGGCGTGGCCGAGGCGTTCAAGGTCGCCATCATCAAGGACGTGGCGTTCTTCGAGTTCCTCTGTGCCAGCGCCTCGGCACTGCGCGAGCGTCGTCAGGACGTGATGGAGCAGGTCGTACGGCGCTGCGCGGCGTTGCACCTGGACCACATCCGCACGTCCGGCGACCCGTTCGAGTTCGGGTCGGCGCGGCCCCTGGACTTCGGGCACTGGTCGGGACATCGCATCGAAGTGCTCTCCGGCTACACGGTAGGACACGGCCAGGGCGCGGCGATCGGCATCGCGCTCGACTCGTACTACGCCATGCGGCGTAGGCTCATCGGCAAGCGGGCGTTCGCACGGATCATCACGGGCTTGACCGACTGCGGCCTGCCGGTTTGGAACGAACTGCTGGAGCGTCGCAGCGCGGATGGACAGCTCGAGATTCTCGAAGGCCTGAACCATTTCCGTGAACACCTTGGCGGCGTACTGACGATCACGCTGCCCGACGGGATCGGCACGAAGACAGAAGTGCATCACATCGATCCGGGACTGGTCGAGGAAGCCGTGCTGTACCTGAAGCGGCATGGCGATGCGTTGGTGTGAGGCGTGGCCGCGAAGCGGGACGTCTTCGGGTTGATGGTCCCCGGGCGAGGGGCGCGGGGCCTTCGGGCTTCGACGTTCGAAGTTCAGCGTTTGACGTTCGTCTTGGTTCCGGCTACGCCGGTTTAGGAGATTGCAGATGTCAACCCCCTTGCGCAGTGGGCCGCTGGCGCCGCGAAAGAGCGCGGCGCAACTGCTGGACATGTGTTTCCTCGAGATGCGCTCGGCCGTGCTGGAAACGGCGGCGGCCATGGACCGCATCGAGCGCGCCGCCGGCGGCACGGACGTGGCCGGCGATCCGCGACTGCGCAAGCTCGCCGAGGCGTGCCGGATCCTGCGCGAAGCTCAGGGCAACCGCGCCGAGCAGGTGCAGGTCCTGTTCTCCGACCCGGCGTGAACAGACGGATCGGGAAGGGCGTAACGGCAAGGGCCGGCAAGGAATCGTAAGAAGAATGGTAGGATTCGGCACAACCGACGGTGTTCGTGCAGACGCATTCACGCTGATCGAGCTCCTTGTTGTTATTGGGATTATCGCTTTACTCGCGGGGATACTGCTGCCCGCGCTGAGCGAGTCCAAGCGGCAGGTAAAAGGTGTGGATTGCATGAACAACATGAGGAATGTGTATACGGCATTTCATGTGTACGCGGACGACTGGAGCGCGCTGCCCAGATATTCCGCTGCAACCGACGACGTTCCTACCGTGAACTACTATACGGCGGCCCTGGGAGCCGTCGGGCTGGGCAGGCTGATTTCCGGTCCACAAGATGCCCTGGCAAAATCACTGTTCTGCACAGACTCCAATTATTACACCATTGACAGTCCTGCTGTAGGACTGCAAAATTGGGGAACAGGCAAGGTCGCGTGCTTCTCGTACAGAGGGACCCGTGACGACTACAGTTCAATCGAGTCGAACTTGACTCGTCTCTCTGATATTGGCAGTAAGAAGGCCCTGATCATGGACACACAACGAGTTTCCAACTCGTGGTTTTGTCACGACTTTAGATTCGCCAATGTTATTTTTGGCGACGGCCATGCGAAGAAGAAGACAGGCATGTCAACCCATCCCCGTACCGGATTGTACGCGGACGCTCTTGACTGGGCGGATGAAGATGGCGAAGACAATTTTTGACACGGCCAGGACGCTGGCGCTGCTCGTGGATACCGGTTCTTGGGGGTGAGGTGTCAGGTGTCAGGTGTGTGTCAGGCAGTGCCGGCGGGATGCCGTGGGGCGGCAATGGCATTCGATCCGTCGGATCGGTCGGATCTATTCCCCCTGAACCCTGAACCCTGAACCCTTCTTTCGGAGGTGTTGCTCGTGAAAGTGATCGAACCGCACATTCACATGATTGCGCGCACGACGCAGGACTACGAGCGGATGCTGCGCATGCACACGGTGGCCTGCTGCGAGCCGGCGTTCTGGTCCGGGTATGACCGCACCACACCGCAGGCGTTTCACGACTACTTCACGCATATTTCGGAGTTCGAGCCGAAGCGCGCGGCGCAGTATCTGATCCAGCACTACTGCTACATGGCGATGAACCCGAAGGAAGCGGAGGACGTCGAGTTCTCGCGCGAGGTGATCGCGTTCATCCCGGAGTTCCTCGACAAGCCGACGGTGCTGGGCATTGGTGAGATCGGGCTGAACCTGAACACGAAGAACGAGATGATCATCTTCGCGGAGCAGGTCGAGTTGGCGGTGCAACGGAAACTGCTGGTCTGGATTCACACGCCGCACTTGAAGGACAAGCTCAAGGGCACGAAGATGATGCTGGAGTACCTGAAAGGCCACGGCGGCGTGGACCCGGAGAAGATATGCTTCGACCACTGTGAGGAGCACACGGTGAAGATGCTGCGCGACGCCGGGTTCTGGACCTCGATGACCATTTACCCGGTGACGAAGAACTCGCCGGCGCGCGTGGTGGACACGCTCGAAGTCTACGGGATCGATCACATGATGGTCGATGCGTCGGGCGATTGGGGGCCGTCGGACCCGGGCACGCTGCACGACGCAATCGTCGAAATGCGGCGGCGCGGGCACGAAGATGAACACATCGAGACGGTGTTCTACAACAACCCGTGCTATTTCCTCGGCCAGTGCGAAAAGTTCAAGTTCCGTTCCACCCGGCCCAGGGACGCCGCGTGGCGTGTGTGAATTGCGCAGAGGCGGGGCGCAGAGGCGGGGCGCTGCCCCTGCCACCCCGCCGGGGGACGTCATTGATTTCCCCCGGACCCCCTTCGGGATTGCCTTGCGGATCGACGCAGCGCACCCGGTGCGCTGCGTCGATCCGGACGCCGTCCGCCGCCATCCAGCCGCAAGCCGGACGGCGGCGGAGGACACGGAAGAGGACGTCAACGGCAGTGCTGGTGGGCCTCGGTGTCGTGAACCGTGATGCTGCCCGCTCGATGGTTGCCGAGGGTTCCATCCGGTCCCGACGCACCCGGAGTGCCCCCCGCTATCCGGAGCCCTGAACCCTGAGCCCTGAACCCTGAGCCCTGAACACCATGCAGATCCGCAACCATCCTCCGCTTCACCTGACCTACTGCCTGAACATTCACCGTGGCGAGACGTGGCCGGAGAACTTCCGCGCGATTCGCGACAAGGCGCTGGTCGTGCGCGACGCGGTGGCGGCGGGGCAGTCGTTCGGGCTCGGGCTGCGCCTGAGTGCGGTGGCGGCGGCGCAACTTGCCGACGAAACGGTTCTTGGCGAATTCCGCACCTTTTTGGGGGACCAGCGGCTGTATGCGTTCACGATCAATGGGTTTCCGTACGGGGCGTTCCATGGCACGCCGGTCAAGCAGGACGTGTACCGGCCCGATTGGCGTGCGCCCGAGCGGCGCGACTACACGAATCAGCTTGCGGACATCCTGAGCCGGTTGCTGCCGGACGGCGTGATGGGCAGCATCTCGACTGTCCCAGGCAGTTACCGGACGTGGATTTCGGGTGATGAGGATGTGTTCGGAATGGCAAAGCACCTGGCGGAGGCGGCGTGGCACTGTCACCGGATTGCAGAGGCGCGCGGGCGGGAGATTGTCGTGGCGCTGGAACCGGAACCCGACTGCTGGGTGGAGACGACCCAGGAGACCGTGACGTTCCTGAACGACAGCGTGTTCCGGCTCGGGGGTGCGTACCTGCGGAGTGCGCACGGGTTGGGTGCCGGCGCGGCGGAACAGATCCTGCGCCGGCATCTGGGGGCGTGCCTGGACACGGTGCACGCGGCGGTCGAGTTTGAGGACCCGTCGGACTGCCTGAGGCAGTACGCGGCAGCGGGAGTCCGCGTCCCCAAGGTGCAGTTGGGCTGCGCACTGGGGTGGACGCCGAGCCGTGACACGGTCGGTCGGTTACGGGCCTTTGCCGAGAGCGTGTACCTGCACCAGGTCAAGGTGCGGGATGCGCATGGCGGGGTTACGGCGTACCCCGACCTGCCCGAGGCGCTCGCGGCGTGGGAGCAGGGCAGGGGGGGCGCCGGCGACCAGTGGCGCGTCCACTTCCACATTCCGTTGTTCGCCGAGCCCTCCGCCGGTCTTTGCTCCACCGGCGACCTCCTTGGCGCGGCGTTTGCGCGCGCTCTCGCCGAGACGGCGGTGCCGCATCTCGAGATCGAGACGTACACGTTCGACGTGCTGCCCGACGAATTGCGCGGGATGGACGTGACCGCGAGCATTGCCGCTGAATACCGCTGGGTCCTGGCGCGCCTGGTCGACCGGGGGTGAAGAGTGTCGTGGGGCACTGCGTCCCTGAGTCACCGCGTCATTGCGTCACAACCTGGACCGTGGTGGTGTGACGCGCCCCTTTTCCCGGGCGCGAGTCGCGGGAAAGCGTAGCGCCTTGATTCCCGTGTCGCGAACTGGCCGTCGCGGTTTGCTCAGTGTTCCCGTTTGTTGCTGTGTTCGGACCTATGCGATGTGCGCAGGATGGACGGCACGGTTGCACCGTCCCGCACGTAGAGCGTCTCGCGGTGGTGGTGGCCGAGCGGGTCGATGATCACGATGGCGTCGTCGGTCAATGCGGCGGAGACCGGTGCTACACCGTGCTGGGTGAAGTGCTCGTAGTTCAGTTCCGCGACGCGCGTCGCGGCCTCGATCATCATGGTGATCGGGCGTTGACTGGCGGCGTCCGGGTAGGTTGTCGCGAGTTCCTCGGGTTTCTCCCCGAAAAACTTGACGCGCGAGACGGCTAGCAACCCGGCCACGATGGAGGCCTTGCCATAGCCGAACAGTTCGCCGGGCGCGAGCGGCGGTCGCAACCGCCCGCCAAAGGTCGGGTTGCGCGTCCGTGTGCCGTCGCCGGTGATGGTCTCGCGGAACCCGCGGTCCTGCTGGTCCACGAAACCGCGGCCCAGCACCCCGTAGACCTCGAGTTCCTGGTTGACGGCGCCCTCGAATTCAGCGGGGTTGATCCACGTGTTGTTGTAGTCGCCGCGCATGCCGTTGTCGTAGGTGATGTTGACGTTGAGCGAGTCCCAGGCGTTGATCTTGGTGTGCTTGCGGAAGGAGGCGACGTCCTTGCCCTGGAGCGCGGCGATGCGCTGCACGTACCGGTCCCAGTTGACCAGCAGGTTTTTTTCGCCGGTGGCGTAGATGGCACGCGGCTTGACGTTCAGGTAATAGCCGACGACGTCCAGCCAGTGGCAGCCGACGTAGGCGAACGGGTTTGACTTCTCAACCCACTCGAAGACCGAGGTGGCGACCTCGAGCGGTTCCTCGAGCACGGCGCGAACGCGGTTGATGCGGTCGTACTTGGCCAGCGAGTTGGTCATCATGTCGCGGACGAACGGGTCGTAGCGTTTGTGCATGTCCACGGCGACAATGAGGCCGCGCGCGCGCGCCTTGTCGATGATTCGGTCGGCGTCTTCAGTTCGCAGGCACATGGGTTTCTCGGTGATCACGTGCAGTCCGGCGTCCAAGGCGTGAAGAATGGCGGCCGCGTGCACGTTGTCGGGGCCGGCCATGAACAGGACGTCGAGGGAACAAGACGCGATCATCTCCTGCCAGACCGTGTCGCCATAGTAGGCGCGCAGGTGGGTGTCGGGGAATTCGGCTACGAACTTGTCGCGGATGTGGTCGGCGGTGCCGCGTGCCGGGTTGCGCGTGCCAATGGCCGCGAACTCGATGGCAATATCGGCCACTTGCGGTGCGAAGTGGCTCATGCCGATGCTGGTCAGGGCCCCGGCAAAACCGCCGCGCTGAAAGTCGCGGAAGGCCGGACCGATGATATCGTCAAAGAACATGCCGCCCCCGACGATGCCGACCCGCAGCTTGCGCTTCATGGAGTATCTCCTGTGCCGTCCCTATTCGCAGTGCGTGATCCGCGCTGCAATCGTACCCTCGATGACCCATACCGCCGGCGCCGCCCGGTGGCGAACCCGAGTGCAGCCAGGCTGCATGAACTCAGGCCGGCTCCAGGCTACTCCTCCGCGTCGCCGTCTTCGCCGACCGTCTCTTCGCTGCGGCTCTTGACGACAAGCCTGCCCGCTTTGTTCGGGCCGAATTCGATGCTGCCGCGCGCGCTCTCGCCGACGTACTCCACCTCGTACCGGGTCTTCGGCGGGGTGCACGGAACCACGTGCTCGTCTCTGATGCGGGCGCGAACTTCGCGCTTTGTGACCGCCACGACCTTGGCGCCCTTGGGCAGTGCGGCGGTAATGGTGGCGGCGACGTCGGCGGGCAGAGCTTTCATGTGTTCGTAGGTTTCGACTTCCAGGACCGTGCCGTCCGCGGTGATCCGAACCAGGAACTCGCGCCCGCCGTCGTTGAGTTGCACATCGTAGTACTTGACCTCGTCGTCCTGGAGGTTTGCCTCCTGGATGAGCGCGTCCGGGTAGGCCTTGGCGATGGCATGCTGGGCCTCGGGCGCGAGGCCGGGGGGGGCGGCGTTCGGCACGTCCTGCGCCGACACGCCGGCGCAGATCGCGATGACCGCCGTTGCTTGTGCAATCCAGGCGCGGAGATGGTGGTGTGTCATGTTTTGCCTCTTGCGTGTCGCGTCATGACCAGAATAGGGCTATGCACTTGACTCAACCTCCCACAACCTGATAAAGGTTGGCCCCCTGCCGCCTCGCGCGGCAGGTGAACAGGTTCAGCGGCTAACGACGCTGCACACCTATTTCCCTCCCCGCCCGGCCGCCGTTGGCGGCCGGGCGGGGAAGAAAGATAAGCCGCCGTCCGATGGTAGCCACATAACACTCGCTCCTGCCAGACGAGCTGGCAGGTGGCGCGGGAAGAAGTCCCGGACACAGCCCGTAGGCGTGGTTGAGTCAAGTACATAGGCCTATTCCAGAATGTCCTGGCGGTGGTGCGCTCGGAACCGGGTCGTTGACGCAATCCTGAACGATAGCCGTCGAAACAGCCCTTCGCAAAGTGGTCGCGGCCGCCTTTCGGGTCACTTGGGCGGCGGCACGGCTGCCACGAACGTGATGCTGTCGAGGTTGACCGGTTCGAGCAGATTGTACACCCGCAGCGTGTGCCGGCCCTGGGGCAGGAAGAAGCGGAGCGGTTCGCCGGTCTTGCAGTCGGCGAGGGCGAGTTCCTTCCAGTCGTCCGTGGCATTGCTGAACCCGCCGGTGCCCGGGAGCGCGACGGTCCTGCACGCCTCGGTGGGATAGGCGCCGTCGATGAGCACGGCCCGGAGTGCCTCGGTCGACGCGGTACAGTAGCGCAGCGAGACCTGGTACCAGGCCGTTGCCGGCAGTTCGACGGTCCACTCCAGCCAGTGCCCGCCGTTGTCCCAGTTCCTGAAGCATGCATCCTTGCAGCCGACCTTGTCGGTGGCCACTGTGACGTTGCCGCCGCCTTGCGCCGTGAAGGCTTCCGCCTGGATGACCACGGGCGGCACGGCGGGGTTCACGAACTCGGCGGGTGGTACGGGGGCAGGGGCGATCGGGAAGTTCGGCAGTGTCGGGAGTCGGGCACGGCGGGCCGCCTCCTCGGCGGCCAGGGTTTCGGCGGCAACGCGGTCGGCCACGGACCTGGCCCCGGGAAAGCTCAGTTCGCAGGTGGACTGTTGGGGCAGGGCGAACGCCAGGGTTCCGTTCTGACAGGCCACCGGGACGACGGCGCCGCGGGCGAACGTGCGGTCCACGACCCAGCAGGCAGGGGGGGCGCCAGCCCCGATATCACCCGCTACGACCTCACCACCCAGCGTGACTTGCAGCGGGGTTGCGCCTTCGTTGCCCACCAGGTACTGGCCCTGCTCCGGCCGGCCGGCGGAGAAACATGTGCCGCCGCTAACCCGGACATTCCACGTCGGCGCGGTGAGGTGCGTGCCGTCGTAGACGTGCACGAACGGCTTGGCGCCGGCGCTGATGACCGCGAGTCGCGCATCGGTAACCAGGTCGCCGGCCGTCTTGACGGTCTGCGCTGCGCCGGAGATGATGCGGTCTTCGCCGCGCGCGTTCTGCACTCGCAGTCCCCACGCCGTTGCGTCGCCTTCGACGGGCAGACGTTCGAAACGTGTCTCGTCTGTGACGGCGGCGGGGCGCGGTTCGAGCAGCGCCATGTAGCGTGTCTTGTCCGCGTTGCGCCGCACGAGGATCGACGCGGTGCGTGAGGCGCTGGGGCCCCAACCGGCGCCGGTGATCAGTTCCGTGCCGGGATCGTCCAGCATCTGGAGGCGCATCTCGCCGCCCTTGGTTTTCCATGCTGCCGACCACATGGCGTCGACCGGACCACGACGCACGTTTTCGATGCGCTGGTAACCGTAGCCAGCCGCGATCGGGGCGTCGGAGTTGACGAGCGGCACGGGGGTGGCGAACTCGCCCTGGCCATGGTAGGCCCAGTCGTAGACATGCTTCTGCGTGTCGCTGAGCGTGTCGACCAGGATCAGGTAGTCGTCGCTCATCAGGGCGAGGCGTGACATGGCGACCGGGGCATTGGCCGCGTCGGCGCTAGCCGCACCGGCGCGGAACATGGGGCCGGATGTGGAGAACTGCAACGCGCCGGTGCATTCGTCCTGCGGCGCCTGGTCTACGACCACGGTGTTGTGCGCGACCGTCTGCCGATACCACTCGCCGTGCAGCGGCACGGCGTAGGCGAGGCAACCGGGGTCGTGCGCGACAAAGTCACCGAGGGCGTAGAAGGTGAACCCGAGTTTGTCGGGATGCCCGTGGCCGCCGCCGTGCGGACCGTAGTCCATGGCCAAGTACATGGCATCGGCGCCGGTGCCGCCGCGCAGGATCATCCAGCCGACACCGGGGAACACGCAACTGGCCAGGTTCATGCCGGCGCTGGCCGGCACCTCGTCGGCGCCGAACAGGAACGCGTCCTGCCCGCGCTGGCGTTGGTTGACGCACCAGGCGAAGATGGGATCGCCCCAGCGGCGGAACGCGACCTCGTAGTACTTGGCGCCGCCGAGCGCGTCGCAGAGGTGCGCGTCGTGGAAGGCAGGGAGCTTCCGGTTCGGCGCCATGAACCGCAGCGAGGTGTCGAACATCGACTTGTACGGCGCGTCGTCGCGGTACAGGTCGATCCCGGCGCGGAACGCCATTTCGGTGAGTTCGAGGTGTGCGGACAGCGCGTAGTAGTGGTAGCCCCACGAGCCTTCGTACCAGAACCCGTCCTCGGTCACCGAGTTGGCCATCTGGAACAGGAACCCGCTCGGGCCGTTCACGACCTTCTCGGCCAGGTCGCGGTCCTTCAGGCAGAACGCCACTGCACCCATGGCGGCATTGTGCCACGACTGCCAGTTGCCGATTCCGCCGTTGTTGCGGGCAATGACCGCGGCGGCGGCGCGGAGCAGGTCGGTTTCGATGTGCTGTTTCTCGTCGTCCGAAAGCGTGCCGCTGGTGCGGACCAGGTCGTAACCCTGGGTGATGGGAATGAGCCAGGACGACTCGTCCAGCGTCTGCGGTCCGACCCGGCCGCAGCTGGCTTTCTTGCTGTCCTGTTTGCCCCACACATCGTGCAACGGATAGGACGCGTACCGGTCGGCGTAACCGAGCAGGATTGCCTTGACGCGTTCCGCAAACGGCTTTTCGCCGGTGAGTTGGAACGCCAAGCCCAGGTCCCGCGCCTGGCGCGCCAGGCCGCCGTGCTGGCCCATCACCGCCACCGCGTCGTAGGGGTCGCCATGGTACACCGTGTTGCACTTCGGACAGAGATGATCGGTGGGGGACTGGGTCTTGAGGCTGGTGCCATCCTTCGGGCAGGCGTAGTGGTGATACCAGCCACCGCCACGTTCAGGGATCGCCAGCGGTTTCTCCAGGTCCCGTCGTGCCGCGGCCAGGAAATGGGTCAGGAGGTTCTTGGCCCACGGCAAGGTTTCGGCCCTGCGCCGGAGCCCGTCAATTTCCTCGCGGGTGAGGTAGATCACCGGCGCGTCGGCGGTGGTGAACTGGATCGGTACGGGGGTGAACGGTTTCAGTGCCGCGGTCTTGGGCGCGCCGGCATTGGCGCCCTGGGTGACTGAAATCGCATCGATGTAGGCGGTCACCACCGCGTCGCTGTAGCTGTGGATCCACAAACTCATGAACGCGGCATTGGCGGGTGCCGTGACGACCCGGGCGCGCTGGCGCCAGCGGCCGGGCGAGGTGAGTTCCAGCGTCAACGGCGGTTCGGCGCGGATCTCCTTGCGTGTCGCGTCGTGGAACCGCGCGTAGAGGCTGATGCCTTGCCCCGTCTCGGACCGGGCAAAGGCGGTCATGGTGTAGACTTGCCCGGGTTCCACCGGGAACAGGTCGGAGGCGACATTGGAGCCGTCCGTCTTGGAGGTGTCCTCCACCTTCAGCGAACGCGCGCCGTCACGCGCTTGCTCGGTGGACCAGGAACTCATCTTATCCGAGATCGTCCAGCCCGTGACCTTGCCCTCTGCCATCTCCTCAAACGACGGGTTGGGGACGATATTTGAAGGAGCGGTTGCGTCTTCGGCCAGCGCGGCGCACGAGGTGGTCGCGAGGCAGATGATGAGTCCGACGGTGCATGGGCGCATGGGTGGTTTCCTTTCCGGGCTCAGGACTCGACGGGGCGCGTGCGCACAGGGACCCCAGGACCCGCGGTTGCGTGACGCCTCCCGTCGCAACGCTGAACTATGACCTTCGAGCCGCCGGTCTGCAAGCAGACGCGGAACGTCCAAGCGACTATTTGGAGCAGAATCGCGGCGCATGAATCTCTGTATATAGAACCACTATATAATAGCAGATTTATAAGTCAAACAAGAGGAAGATAGTAGTTGATAAGAATATACGAACAAATAGTATATACTGCAACCGTCTATCCCGGAAATAACCGGCAAGTACCGCGCACCTTGCATCCGCCCAGAACCGTGGTATATCTATAAGGAGTAAAGGGACTGAGGAGGTCACCCCGACCTGCCCGCGCCGCGGCCCGTCGCCCGTCGCAATCCCGAAAACTGGGCCTCAACCCCAAAAGTACGGCTGCAGTCTACACAGCGTTGGCCCCGACAAGACGACGGCGGCAGGAGCGGGCGGCGGTAGCGACAAAGGGCCGGCGCGATTGCGGTCGAGCGCGGTCGATTGCGGTCGAGTAGTCCGATCGTCCCATGCGCCGTCGAACGCGTCTCGGTGGGACCAAGCGAAAGCGCCGACCGCAAACCAGGGTCGCCTCGGATCGTCAAACGGGCGGTAGCCGAGGCAGGCGCAGCATAACCCGGCCAACAAGGCGCTGTTGCCGACGTGCGAGTACGCACGCGGCAAAGCGCCGGCGTTGGCGGCAATGAACACGGCGGCACGGGAGGCTCACGATGCACACCGCTGGCAAGCGCGAGACGGCGATCGGGACAGAGGAGTTGGCGAAACGCCTCGCGGCAGGTTATCTCTCGTGGCAACTCGACATCACTTTCCAGAGTGCCTACAAACGCTATGTCGAGCAGGCGGCGATTGGAGACTACTGGCTCGAGCTTGCCGGCGCCATCGTTGCCAACCCACCGGGCCGGGGTGACATCGGTGCCGGCGGAGCCAATACAGAACGACGTACGGGGAAACGACCAGCGCGCGTCAGATCTGTACCATGCGACCAGACGGCGATCAGAAGAAGCGAAGAATGACCCGGCCAACAAACCGCTCTTGCCGACCGGCGAGTACGCCGGCGGCAAAGCGTGGCGTTCTGCCAGAGAAGAATGGATGACGAAATACCCCAACGAGCTTGCCCACTTGCGGCTTCACTCCGCTGGTCCATGGCGTGACATCGTTCCGCTACGGACCAGTTCAGATGAAGTCGTCAGGCTTCTCGGCCAACCTATGGCTGACAAATTCGGACCGGACTCTCTGATTCCCTCTCTGGAACAAGCTCAGTCGGAGTTCTTCCACTACCGTGTGGAGGCGTGCGGTCACAGGTGGCATCTCTCTGTGGGACTGATTCAGCCGTTGTCCCAGTCGCTCGTCTGCTGGGCGCTCTTCCCGACATCTATGCAGGGTCTCGTTCTGCAGATCAGTTTTCAGCCATGCAGACCCATCCCGCTGGGACCGGACACCTTTCCGCCCACCTTCGCCGCTGGTGGGTGGCAGTGTGGGGGGGCGTACCGAGACGGCAAAGGACTTGAGTACATGACAGCCGACGACGATGGAGACCTCGTCCTTGTGACCTACCGAGTGCACCCGAGGGAGATGGACGCGTTCATCAAGCCAGAGCTTCTGGCGTGGTGGCGGGCAACACTCGGAACAGATGGACCAGCAGAACAAGCCAGTGGTGCCGACCCTCGTACCTCGGGCGGCACACCGTAGCGTTCGGGAGGAACAGGGATGACAACAGGAGCCATGGCAACTGGCACGATCGTCGTGGGCCTGGCGCTCTGGTGGGTCGTGAGATCGGTTCGCAGAGCGCCGACTCGATCAGACCCTTGGGATTCGGAGGTCAGCCGTGACGAACTTCAGGCGATGGACACGCCGGTTTGTGTCAACTGCCTCACTCCCGTTAAGGA
>MHBL01000042.1 GCA_001803235.1 Lentisphaerae bacterium RIFOXYA12_64_32 | reverse complement strand
CTACAGCCTATTGCCTTCTTGGTTCGACCGAGGCACGAGGGAGAACCCATGACACACAGCACCAAGCACTTCCGCACCATGTCCCGTTGGCTCTGCGGCACCCTGCTCGGCCTGGCCGCGACCTTCGCCCCCACCCCCACCGCACGCGGCGACGGCGAGGACAACCCCTGCCCGTGCACCTCGTATTCCTACTTTGTCGGTTGTGACACGAGATCGGAACTCGTCGCGCCGGACGCCGAGGACCCGATCCCCGAAACCGTCAAGTGCGTCGGTCAGTGCGCATCGTTCTCGGTCGAGGCCAACGTGACCGACGCCGTCGAGAACTGGGAGAAAGTCTGTCCGGGGTGCTCGGGACCGGACCCGTTCAAGGTGACCAAGTCACCGCCCGACCCTGACGTCGACTACCTGTGGAGCCCTGCCTGCCCCGACTGCGGCGCCACCGTCACCTGCGCCAGTCGCGCGCCTGACCAGCTTCCTGCCGCCGAGCCCTGCGAGCAACTGCCGAATACCGGGAGCACGTACAACATCGTCTCGAAGAGCCCCGGCGCGATTCTGGTCTCTTGCACGATCACCGGCCATCCTCCGGACAGCCCGTGCCTGAAGGGGCCCTGGGTCAAGACGCCGAAGTGGTATGTCGTCTTTGTCGCCGCACAAATTGCCGTCGAAACCTGCACGGACGAAGGCATCCCGATGGAGGTCATCGCCACGCCCAATCCGGGCAAGACCCCCAAAGGCGACAAGACCACGCTCGGCTGTATCGAGTTCCAGCGCCGTTGGAAAGCCACGTCCGCGGAAGCCTGGCCAACGGAATGGGAAGACGCCGGCTACTTCGTGCGCGTCAGCGACGCGGACGTGTACGAGTACGTGCACAGACCCCTGGTCGGCGGCTATTACCAGTTCCGCACCCGCAACGGCTGCTGCGACCAGTGGCACAAGAGCGAAGACCAGACCCTGATTCTCCTCTCCGACCTGGCCGAGGAGAAGCCGGCCGTCTGCCTCGGCGACCCGATCAAAATCACCGCAAACTGGGAACCCGAAGGGGAGACCGCTCCCACCTGCCCGCTGGAGTGGGAATCCGCGTACAAGTCCCCGACCGCCGCCGACTTCTCCGACTGGGGCACCGTCAGCATGACCGCGCCACTGCCCGCCACCGACGATTACCCGCACGTCTTCACCTACACCCCCACCGAAACCGGCTGGTACAAGTTCCGCGCCCGCAGCCCCGACAACGATGACAACACCGACTGGAAGTACGCCGGCGAAATCAAGGCCGTCAGTATCAGCTTTGCCGAAACCGACGCGGTGCTATGTTGGTTGGAGGGTTCCTACAATGCCGTCCCGAACCTACGGGGCTTCGATCCGGAGAGTGTGGCCTGGAGTTACGAGGCGGTCGAGGGAGGTGAAGGCAGCAGTCTACTCAATGGCGTGCTAACTCTCGCGGCATCGGGCGGTCTATTCATAGTCTCTGCCCGCTCAAATGACAACACCGAATGCACAGAAGCGGTAATGACGGTGGAAGCTGTCAAAGTGGTTTTCGTCGAGGCCTCGTGTCCGGAGGCTGCCAATTCGCCGCACAGCTTTGAGGGGCACGTGACCGATCTTGGCGACGCCTGTGCGGCAAGCGACCCCGGACATGCCTTGGTCGTTTTCCATAGGGATGTTCGAGACGCAGCGTTCGCAGTGGAGGACTTCGATGTTACAATAACGGCGAATGTTCAGCCGCCATCTGCGAATGCCGAACGGCTCAGCGAGAACTGGGCGAAGGCGGCAGGGCCAATTTCCGGCGCCCTGAACCGGACAGATACGTTCGTGGTCAAGTACCAGAACCCCAAGAAGGGTGGGCTTTATGCTTGCGAATTCGATCTTGGCCTGTCGGGTTGCCCCAAGAGTGCGGCAGCTGTCCTGCTGCCCTTAGGCGGTCCAGACGTTACCGCCTACTACCTGTCCGAAGAAGAACGATACGACACCTGGCTTTCGGCAATGAAAGCCCGCGTCTATGCGACCACCTCTGACGATTTCGTCCGGGGGAACTTGATACTGGCGTATTTCACCAAGACCGTCCTCAACATGAATCACAAACAGCAGACCTTTGAGTCTGGGGGCTCGCCTTGCAGGGCCTACTGCCCGGGGACTGTCACCATCACAGATTACGTCTTCGGCAAGGATCATATCGGCAACTTCCTTTTCTCGTACCTTGCCGCGCGTACAAAGTTTACGTTTGGCACGACGCGATTCGGTGCAAACCTCGCTGCCTACGTCACCTCCAAGGTTCCGGACGCCCCAGACGACCAGGCCGCTTACACTGCCGGTTATGCCCACGGCGAGAATCCCTCCACGAGTTTCAGGACGATCCTGGAAAGCAAGGACATAGACGCGATGCAAAACGAGTCCGCGAAAAGAGGGTGGCCCTCCTCTGACACGGCAACAGGTGGAACCTACCCCACGTGGGGAGCAACTCGCCCGGGGCTTATAACGCCAGATTGAGGATGGAGGTGCAAATGAAACGACATTGCTTGGTCCTTGGTATCGTAGGAATTGCTCTTGCGGGCTCCTTTGGAGTGCGTGCCGGTGACACTGATTTCGTTGCTGCCTTCGACGCTCGATGGCGTTCACACAATGCTTCCGACGTTCTGGCATTCGCGGACGCTCAAGTCGCGACCAAACGTAGCGTTGAGACGCTGTTCGCTCGTGGATTGGTTGCCGCGTATCTCCAGAAGTGGGGGCGGGGTGCCGTCGACTACTTTCGTCAGGCGATCGCGGAGGCGCAGGCGAACGTCAACTACTCGGAGGAAGGCCGTTCCAACGTTATTCAGTGGGTCACTGAAGTGAAGGCGCATCTCGAAGCGCTGTCCGATGAGACAGGAGAGCCTGCCGACTCGCAGCCGACGTGGGATGCCAATGTGCACGCCGTCGTTTTCGCCGAATTGGGAGACGAGGCCCCGTTCCTCGCAACGCTCGATAGGATTTCCAGGGCGGAATGACCGTCGGGCAGCAGCGATGCCCCGGGGCTGGGCATACTGGAAAGACTCCCATCCACCGAACAAGCCGGCGAGACGCGGTTCGTGGAGGGGTATCCTGTCATCTTCGTGACTCATGCATGGCGACACCGGAGTCCCCGCAGGCACCTGCGTGCTTGCGGGATGTCTTAAGAAAGGGACGCTCCGCGTGCGATCCTCCCTTCAACCCTCTGTCTTCCCTGCCGACAAAGGCGTGTCCGCATCCCGGAGTCCCGACCCGGCCGCGTGCACCTTCACGCCCGGCGCCGGCACCGACGTGCGCACCACCGTTGTTCACGGCACCGCCACCAGTCCGGCCGGCGTCGCACTCAAGACGACCAAGGAAACCACGGTCTCCGACCGGTTCGGCAACAGCGTGATGAGCGAGACCCTCGCCTACACCGGCGCCGGCTACGCGCGCACCGACTGGACCGTCACGGACTTCGACGAGTTCGGGCACCCGATTCACGTCTACCGCGCCAACGGCACCGAGTCGGAAGCGCAGTGGGGCAGCGCCGGTTGCTGCGGCAAGACCTCCGAAGAGGACGAGACCGGCATCGAAAAGGCGTTCGGCTACGACCTGCTGCACCGCCTCGATACGGAGACCAAAATCGGCGCCGGTGGTCAGCCCAACGTTGTGACGACCTTCACCTATGACGCGGCCGGGCGCCAGCGCACCGCAACCCGCAGTGCCGGCGGACTGAGCCTGACCTTGAGCACCGGCTACGACCTGGCCGGGCGCCTTGCCTCCGTAACCGACGAAGCGGGCTTGGTCACCGGCACCGTCTACACGAACGGCGGGCGCACGGTCACCGTTACGCGCCCCGGCGGCGCGACGGAAATCACCGCAAACTTCGTCGACGGCCGCACCGCCAGCATCACCGGCACAGGTGTGGTTGCGCAGTACCACGAGTGCGGCGTCAACGCGGATGGCACGCAGTGGACCAAGGTCCACACCGGCGCGGCGGATTCGCCCATGTGGGAGAAGACCACGACCGACTTCCTCGGCCGCACCATCAAGACCGAGAAACCCGCGTTCGACGGCTCGACCGCAGCCTCCGAATCGTCTTACGACACCGTCGGCCGCCTCGCGCGGACCACGCAACCCAACCTAGTTCCCACGCTCTACGTGTATGACGAACTCGGCAACGTCGTGCGGTCCGGGCTCGACGTGAACGGCAACGGCACGCTCAACCTCTTCTCCAACGAACGCATCAACGATTCCGAAACCGTCTACGAGAAAGACGCCGGCAACGACTGGTGGCAGAAGAGCATGAGCAAGACCTACCCAACCGTCGGCGACGACACGCCGCTCGTCACCGGCGTCCAGAAAACGCGCCTGACCGGGTTCACCGGCAACGTCACCGCCGAGAACGTCTCGCTCGACATCCGCGGCAACGTCACCACTTCCACCGCCGAAATCGACCGCACCGCCAAGGCGGTCACGCAGACCACCGTCCTCCCGACCTCTACCGCCCCGGAAGTCTCGGTCACCGTGAACGGACTCCTTTCCCTCACCCGACACTCGACCCGCGACACTCTCTACTCCTATGATGCGCTGGAACGCCAGACCGGCGGCACCGACCCGCGCACCGGCACGAGCGTCACGCACTACAACGCGCTCGGCCAGATCGCCTACACCGAAGACGCCGCCGCCAACCGCACCACCTACGCCTACGAGCCGACCACCGGGAGGCGCTCCTCCGTGACCGACGCCGCAGGCCATACGTCCTATACGTCCTATACGTCCCAGGGCTCGCTCTCCCGCACCTGGGGCGACACACCGTATCCGCTCGAGTATGCGTACGACGGCTACGGCCGCATGACCCAACTCAAGACGTTCCGCGGCGGCACCGCCTGGGACGGCGCGACCTGGCCCGCTGATCCCGGCACGCCCGACGTCACCACCTGGACTTACCAGGAATCCACCGGCCTCCTGACCGCCAAGACCTACGCCGACACCCACGGCACGACCTACACGTACGACGACGCGGGTCGCCTCGCGACGCGGACGTGGTCCAGGCTCGTAGTCCCGCCTTTAGGCGGTCCGGGCGTCCCGCTGGTCACGACTTACGCCTATTCCTCCACGACCGGCGAGCAGACCGGGATCTACTACTCGGACCCCACGCCGGACGTCACCTTCACGCACACCCGCTCGGGCCAGGTGGCCACGGTCACCGACGCGTGCGGGACCCGCACATTCGATTACACGGCGCAGCTCGAACTGGGCTCCGAGACCTTGCCCCCCAACTTCTACGGCGACAAGGTTCTCACCCGCACCCGCGACGCGCTCGGCCGCGACACGGGTTTCCTGCTCGGCACCGCCGCCGTGCCAGACGCCGACGATGACGTCGCCTATGCCTACGACGCGACCGGCCGTTTCGCCTTTGTCTCGGCGTCCGTTCCGTCCGTTCTGTCCGTTTCCTATTCCTATCTCGCCAACTCCGACCTGCTTGAAACCACCACGCTGCCGGGCAACATTACAGTAACGAAGGTTTACGAAACGAACCGCAACCTGATCGACTACGTGGAAAACAAGGCCGGGGCGACCACGGTGTCCAAGTACCAGTACACGAATGACGCGATTGCCCGGCGCACCGCGCGTGCGCATTCGGGCACCGCGTTCACCGCCGCGGACACCATCAGCTTCGGGTACAACACGCGCAACGAGGTGACGTCCGCCAACGCCGCGAACGACGCGGCCTACGCGTTCGCCTACCAGTACGACCCGATCGGCAACCGCCAGACGTCCACCGACGACGGCAACCCCACAACGACCTACACCACCAACCAACTCAACCAATACACCGCCCTGCAGCAAGGCGCCGGCACAGTCAATCCCACCTACGACACCGACGGCAACATGACCCGGCTCGTAGTTCCGCCTTCAGGCGGTCCGGATTGGGCCCTGACCTGGGACGGCGAGAACCGCCTGATCGCCGCGGAAACGCCAACCGCGCGAATCGAGTTCACCTACGATTACATGTCCCGCCGCGTCGAGAAGAGAACATATTCCGGCACCGTGGACGCGTGGACATTGGACTCGAAAACCTGTTTCGTGTACGACGCCTGGAACCTCATTCTGGAGTTCGACGCCAAACCCTCAACCCCCGTCACTCTCAAGACTTACACCTGGGGCCTGGACCTGTCCCAGTCCCTCCAAGGCGCCGGCGGCATCGGCGGGTTGCTCGCCGTGCGCGACGCAGTGGCCAGCGAAACATACTGGGCGTTATGCGACGCTAACGGCAACGTCAGCGAATACCTCGCCGCGTCGGGCGGCGCCATCGCCGCGCATTTCGAGTACGACCCCTTCGGCGGAACCACGCTCGCCACCGGCACCCATGCCGCGGATTTCGCACATAGGTTCTCCACCAAGTTCCTCGACCCGGAGACCGGGCTGTACTACTACGGCTACAGATTCCTGAACACGGAAATGGGCAGGTGGGTGAGTCGGGATCCGATTGACGAAAGGGGAAGCCGATTGGAGCGCGGCCATCTGCGCGAATCTGCGTCTCTCCGCGTGGCCTCTGCAAGCGAGATCGGCCACGCATATGGATTCGTCCGGAATCAACCGGAGAGTCATATTGACCCGACCGGCCTTT